>DAOUVA010000291.1 GCA_030667885.1 Phycisphaerae bacterium | reverse complement strand
GGGATATGGTGCATATTCCATGAGTTGTGCTTGATAATAACAGGTTTTGATAGAGGCCAGCATTCAAATTATTATTGATTCCCGATGTGTCGGGATATTCAATATTGGATAGTAAGGGCGGTTCACGAACCGCCCCTACGAATAATGCACAGAAATGTCAGCCGTTATCGCGTTTAGGGGGTGGATATTCATGAATTTCAAAATATTTTCAGAATTTGCTTGCAAAGTTAGGGAAGGCTAACTATATTAGGTAAGACTTATAAAATAAGATAAAGACAACTATAGTTATTTTATGGCAAAAAACTACAATTTAAGCGCCTCATTGGAAGATTATCTTGAGGCCATACTGAATCTTTCCAGCGAATCCAGTTTCGCCCGCAGTAAAGATATTGCCAAATCGCTCGGGGTATCGAGGTCATCGGTTACCGGGGCAATGCATGTGTTGAAGGAAAAGGGGCTGGCCAACTATAAGCCATACGACTATGTGACACTCACCGAATCCGGCCGGAGCGCGGCAGCCGAGATTGCCCGGAAACATAAAATCCTGAAGTCGTTTTTTATCGACGTCCTTGGTGTCGAGGGGGATGTTGCCCAGAAGGCGGCATGTAAAGCAGAGCATGAGCTTGGTCCGGAGATTATTACAAAGCTTCTGCGTTTTATCGAGTTCGTAACCCAGAGCAGTAAAAACGGATTTGATCTGGCGGATGAATTTCAGAAATTCTGTAAAAGTAGTAAGCAACATGTCTAAGTATGTGAGATAACAGCAATGGAAAATGAGAAAAGAAGGCCGCTGTCGAATGTTCGGGCAGGTGAAACAGTAACATTAGCGGGCATAGAGGCCGGACGGGGTTTACACAGCAGGCTTGCATCAATGGGGCTTGTAACAAACGTGGAAATAACAGTTGTGAGCAACAACGAGCCGGGGCCTTTTGTGATAAGCGTCAAGAACTCAAAGATGATGTTAGGCAGGGGGATGGCCCATAAGATTATGGTTTTATGACAATTAGCAGTTTGTGAGCGAGTCATTTTTTTCACCGGGGAACCTCAACCAATTTTACCATCACAGCATAAAAAATCTGTAAGACAGACAGCGATATAATGGACAAGAAAATAAAAGCAGCCTTAGCCGGTAATCCCAACAGTGGAAAAACATCTATTTTCAATATGCTGACCGGTGCGCACCAGCATGTGGGAAATTATCCGGGAGTGACGGTGGAAAAGAAGGAGGGCACTTTTAAGTACGCCGGATTCGAAATAACACTTGTGGATTTGCCCGGTACGTACAGCCTGAGTGCTTATTCGATAGAAGAGCTTGTTGCCCGTAACTTCGTGATAGAGGAGCATCCGGATGTTGTGGTTGATATCATCGATGCTTCCAATATCGAGAGGAACTTGTATTTAGCGACCCAGCTTATTGAAATGAATGCACCGCTGGTGCTGGCGTTTAATATGAGCGATATGGCCGAGCAAAGAGGATTGAAGTTCGATATCGGACAGTTGTCCAAGCTTATGGAAGCAGAAATAGTGCCAACCGTCGGCAATAAGGGCAAAGGTAAAATAGAGCTGCTTGATGCTATTATTAAAACATCCGGGCAGGGGAAGCGTCAGCGTATTCATAAGGTACACTACGGCGAAGAAATCGAACATGAACTGGCAGAAATCGGAATGCTCCTGGCCGATAAGGAGCAGCAATTAGTAGAAAACCACGGCTGCCGATGGTTGGCCGTCAAATTGCTGGAACACGACTCAGATATAACGGTAAAAGTCCACAGCCGGGAGGTACTCGAAGCAGTTACAGCGGGCATCGAGCATCTTAAAAGTATTTTCGCCGATGAGCCGGAAATTGTAATGGCGGACCGGCGGTATGGTTTCATATCGGGGGCGTGCCAGGAGACTATTAAAACTACCGTCGAATCTCGTCACAGTACCAGCGATATGATAGATTCGATAGTAACAAATCGTATTCTCGGGCTGCCGATATTTTTGATGTTGATGTATTTAGTATTTCTTTCGACATTTAAGATTGGCAAATATCCGATGGGCTGGCTGGAGCAGTTTTTCGGCTGGGCAGGAATAACGATAGCCGGTTTTTGGCCGGTGGGCAGTGAAAGCTGGCTCAAGTCCCTTTTGGTCGATGGTGTTATAGGCGGAGTAGGGGGGGTGATTGTTTTCCTGCCGAATATTCTGCTGTTGTTTCTGGCGATTGCGCTTCTTGAGGATTCCGGCTATATGGCCAGAGCGGCCTTTATTATGGACAGGGTTATGCACAAAATAGGGCTGCACGGCAAAAGCTTTATACCGATGCTTATCGGTTTCGGATGTTCGGTGCCGGCCATAATGGCAACACGAATACTCGAAAACAAACGCAATAGATTGACAACAATGATGGCAATACCATTGATGAGCTGCGGTGCAAAGTTGACTATCTATATGCTTATAATACCAGCCTTTTTTGAGGAAAAATGGCATGGGCCGATGCTGTGGCTTATTTACATTATAGGAATCTTATTGTCGATTGTTGTAATTAAGGTTTTACGATTGACCGTTTTTAAGGGTGAGACCACGCCGTTTGTTATGGAACTTCCGCCTTATCGTATGCCTACGGGCAAATCCGTGTGTATTCATATGTGGCACAGAGGTTGGATGTATCTGAGAAAGGCTGGTACAATAATTTTGGCGGTATCGATTATACTCTGGGTGGCGATGAGTTATCCAAAACCGAGTGATCAGTCTTTGGAGGGCTTGAGCGCTGAACAGGCCCAGCAGAAAAAGCTGGAACATTCGGTAATTGGGAGGATAGGGCAGGCGATAGAACCGGCATTGAAACCGCTGGGTTTTGACTGGAAAATCGGGACGGCCCTTATAGGCGCAACTGCCGCCAAAGAGGTGTTCGTATCACAATTGGCAATAGTATTTGCAGTTAGCTCACAAGAGGCGGGGGGGGCTGATGGTGAGAAAAGTGCGCAAAATTTGCGGGAAAAATTGCAGGCGAATTATACGCCTTTGACGGGTTTTTGCATTATGCTTTTTTGCCTGATTTATGCGCCGTGTGTGGCAACGGTTGCGATGACAAGACAGGAGACAAATTCGTGGGGCTGGGCGCTGTTTCAATTCTTCGGCCTGACGGCATTGGCTTATGTAGTAACTCTTGTCGTTTATCAGATTGGCAACTCTATAGCAGGTTAGAAACACCTATAAAAAATAAGGGAACCTCTAAAAATGACAAGGGCCGAGATTTTTTCATTCTTAGTCTTGAGATTTTTGATTGGTGTGGTATAGATAGGGTGATGGGTGGATTTATGATTTGCCAAACTAAGATTTGATATTGTATAATAGGGGCCAGCAGAGAATTCAACTTCAGCCGAACAAGCAGAGTAAAAGCAAGGTATATAGCCAGGAGTGTGTGGGCTGTGAGAAGAGCAGGCTAAGGTAAAATATGGAAACCGATAAAGGGAAACAAGCAAATCATTTCAGCAGTCATCAGCATCCCGAGGACGAGCTTAAGGAATATCAGGCGAAATTCAGGGCCTTGTTCGACAATGTCAGCAGCGGTGTGGCTATATATGAAGCGAGAAATGATGGTGAAGATTTTGTATTTGTTGATTTCAACTCCGCGGCCGAAGAAATTGAACATATAAAAAAAGATGAGTTGATAGGCAGAAGCGTCGCAGAGGTCTTTCCCGGAGTCAAGGAGTTCGGTCTTTTCGAAGTTTTCCAGCGAGTTTACAAGACTGGCACGCCTGAACACCTCCCCATTTCAATATATAAAGATGAAAGGGTCGCAGGCTGGCGAGAAAACTATGTATATAGATTGCCGTCGGGACAGATTGTGGCCGTGTATGACGATGTAAGCGGGCGAAAACGCAACGAATTAATGACTCGGATGACCGATCAGTGCTTCAAAGCCATTGCAGACTACACTTATGACTGGGAGGTCTGGGTTGCTCCGACCAGCAGAGTTCTTTGGACGAATCCAGCAGTAAAGCGCGTTACCGGCTACAGTGTCAAAGAGCTTATGGCTATGTCGGATTATCCAATATGTCTTATTTACAAAGATGATCGTGACCGGATGGGCCGGGCCTTTCAGTCGGCACTTGAAGGAAGTACTGGAAATGACGTCGAGTTCAGGATCGAGCGTAAGGATGGTAAGCTAATCTGGGCGTCGATGTCGTGGCAGCCTATTTATGACGACAAAGGCAATTCATTAGGACACCGCGAGAGTATCCGAGACATCACCACTCGCAAAAAGGCCGAACAAGCGCTGGAAAAAGCTGAGCAAGAAAAAGAGGCGGAACTGCAAGCTCTGAAGGCTTTTCTTGGTAATGAGGACATCGAACCGTAACAGGGGAGGATTGGAGAAATTACCAACGCCTGAATGTTATTAAACACACCGATTACTCCGAGGGTGATAACGAATGTAGAAATTCTTCGATATTGGTGTAACCGTCTCTGTCAAGGTCGCTATTACCATCGGAAGCATCCTTTGGATCCAGGCCATTATTCAATTCCCAGTCATCGGGCATACCATCATGGTCAGTATCCACGGGGAGTGTGCCGCTTGCAAGTTCGGGATAACCGCCGACATCTTCCGGCGAATCGATAATCGAACCAGTCCCGCTGCTGACATCATTGACCACGCGTTGGTCAACGGCATCACGCTGAGGTGCTGTTGCTCCGGCCTGGGCAAGCACTATGTCCCGAGCCTCAATTGGGCCGGCCGAGGTAATAGGGGGAGTTTCAAATTTGGTATGGCTGCGATATTTTTGTTGAGCGACTCCCTCATCTCCCCAGCGGAAGCCTACAATGGCCCAGTCATCCATGTTCGGGTCGGGACGATGCGGGCCAATATTGTCTTCTACATATATTTTGGGATTGCCTTCGGGGAAAAGTATTTCAAACGGGCCGGGATTTGTTGACGAGCCTGCAATGAAGTAGTTCCCGATGAAGTTGAGGAATGTATTCGAGTCATAGTCACCTATCTCGGCCGGGAGTACTCCCCAGTTATAAATTACGTTGTTCACTATGTCGTGAGTTCCTCCCTTTGAGATTAGCGGATTGCGAAAATCGTTATGAGCAAGAAGGTTGTGATGTATCGATACGTGATAAGAGCTGTCACCTATAAGCAGACCGGCACTATGTGTCTTTTTGCGGTGACGACTTCTGTTCAGGGCCTCGCTTATGATGCACCACGAGATGGTAATATCGTGCGCCCCGTACCATGTGCTGACGGTTTCATCCTCACCCCAGCTTGCAGAGACATGATCCACCACTACATTGTAGGCATCATCGTTCTGGCCGGCGTACTTGCCCATGATACTAATCGCATCATTTATATCGGCATCGACCGGCCCTTTGTTTCCGGGTCTTACGCGTATATGCTGGATAAGTATATCGTGAGTTATAATCGCAATGCCAGCCCCCTTAATACAGATCCCGCCGCCGGGAGCGGTTTGGCCTGCGAGTGTTAGAAATGGGTTAAGAATCTGCAATTCCGATTTCAGCTCGATTGTACCAGCAACACGAAAGACAATGATTCGTGGACAGGATTCGTTAACTGCGTCCCGCAGGGTTCCCGGCCCTTTGTCGGCCAGTGAGGTTACTTCAATTAATCGGCCACCACGACCAGCAATGGTCTTCGTTCCAAAACCTTCGGAGCCAGGGAACACCGGCAATCCAACCTGCGGTTCAAAAGGTCTGGGCGTGCTCGGATTTATTGGAGTTTTCGGCTTCAGCCTTTCGTTGACCATTGGAGCGCCGATTAGCACAATAAACGCCACCAGCAGGAATGTACCCATCACCGTAAATATCCGAGCCATAAACGGGTTCTGCCTCGCACGGAGCATTTTTACGCCCAGATAAATAGCCGCTACTGGACACAGGGACATAGCCCCCCATATAACAAACGGTCCGGGGAACTTCATCAACCAGGCATCGAAAATGTTGGCAATCCTGAAATAAAAAAGTAGTATGAGAATCCAGAGAATCAGCGGAATACAAAGCAGTAATAAGCCTAACTTTGCATATCTTGGGGACATTTTCATTTAATCGCTCTTTAGGGAACCTTTAACTTTCCAAATAGACGCC
>DAOUVA010000138.1 GCA_030667885.1 Phycisphaerae bacterium | reverse complement strand
GGCTTTCGGTGTTGTCTTCGGCAATACAATCTTTGCGGTCAGTACCGTTTTAACGGCGTTTATGTTTGGTATGGCAGCCGGGAGCTGGCTGTTTGGGAGAATAGCCGACAGAAGCCTTCGGCCTTTAAGGCTGTTTGCCCTGCTGGAAATTGGAATAGGATTATATGCTTTTGCTTTTGCAACTATTTTAACGACAGTGGATGTGTTTTATAGCTGGTTTTTTCAAAGTTTTCATCCGAGCTTTTATCCGCTGAGTCTTGTCCGGTTTGTTACGTCTGTGGTCATCCTGCTGATTCCGACCGCTCTGATGGGCGGGACGCTGCCGGTTTTGAGCAAATTGTGGGCGAACCGGCCACAGGAACAAGGAGCATCCGACGCCGGTATAGGAAAAAGCACAGGATTTTTATACTCAATCAATACATTTGGGGCAGTCGCAGGCAGCTTTTTGTCGGGCTATGTGTTCATAAGGATTTTTGGTGTTAGTAACACTATATATCTTGCGGGGTTTACGAATATACTCATCGGAATTTTGTCATTCATCTTGTCTATGTTCACAGACAAGCCGGTTGAGAAGAAGCACAAGCATAAGCATTTGGTGCGTAAATCCAAACCGGCCAAGATAAGCTATGCTGATGGAGAAGAAATTACAGAACAAGCCGGCAGGAAACGAAAAATTGTATTAGCTACGGTATTGGTGGCGGGATTTTGTGCGCTGGCTTTAGAGGTTTTGTGGACGAGGGTGCTGCTGTTTGTTCTCGGGACAAGCGTTTATGCTTTCGCGTGCATGCTTACCTGCTTTATTTTTGGTCTTGCGCTGGGGAGCTTTCTTTGCAGCCGGATATTTTTATCGAGAATCAAAAACGGTATTTTCGCTCTTGGTATCGTAGAGTTTTTGGTGGGGCTTTCGGTGCTGGGTTCCATTTTGCTGTTAGGGATGCTCTGGTACATCGACCTTATATTGACTGAGAAGGTGCTTGCGGGTACTTTTTGGAAAGAAGCTGCGGCCCACTTTATAGATGCATCGGTCGTGCTATTGGTGCCTACTGTGTTTATGGGTATGGTTTTTCCTATTGCAGTCAATGTGTGCGCCGGGTCCTGGAAAGCCGCAGGTAAAAGGATAGGAGAGGTCTATGCATGCAATACTATGGGGTGTGTGATAGGCTCTTTCGCAGCAGGTTTTGTGATGGTGCCTTTGTTAGGATTGCGGGACAGTTTCCTTGTGATTGTTGCGATTCAGCTTCTGTTAGGCGTTGTAGTTCTTTATCTTTCAGAGAAACGCAGGTTAATACTCTGTGCTGGTGCGGCGGTGGTTTCAATAGCAGCTATAATTGTCAGTGCTCTGTGGATACCTCGCGATATATTTCTGCAGACCATGAACACTTATCACTATCCCAGCGAAATTATTTATATCAAAGACGGCGCCACAGGTACGATTACAGTGCACGATTTGCCAGATGGGGACAGGCTTATTGTAGTTGACGGGGTTGATGTGGCGGGAATGAATTTCATGCTGCGCACTACTCAGAAACTTCAGGGATACGTACCGCTGCTGATGCACAAAGACCCTCAAAAAGTGCTGCAAATCGGTTACGGAAGCGGTGAGACTTCGGGAATCGGCCTGGCATACGGTGTTGAAGACTACAGGATAGTTGATGTTTGCCCGAGTGTTTTCGAGGCGGGCAGATTCTTCGAGACAATCAACCGTTCATCCTATAAAGACCCCAGGCTGAAGAAAATTATAATGGACGGAAAAAACTATGTGAAGCTTACCGATGAGAAGTTCGACATCATAATGAACGATTCGACCTATCCGGGTACGACGGGAAGCTCGGCCCTTTACACATACGAACATTTTATACAATGCCGTGACAAGCTAAGAGACGGAGGTATTTTGTCGTGCTGGATTCCACTGGATTTGCGAGGTGAAGACCTTCAGTTGATATTTAAAACTTTTCAGGAGGCGATGCCGCATAGTTGTGTCTGGATGGCGAACAATTGTATCAATAAACATGCCGTATTGGTGGGCAGTACATCTCCATTGAGAATTGATTTTCAGCGTGCCAAAAAAGTAGTTGAGCGTGAGGACATAGCTTCCGACCTTGCGGGGATTAATATTCACTCTATATATGATTTACTGGATTGCTTTATTGTCGATGAAGGCGGACTGCGAAGAATAGGAGGTACGGCACCGCTCAATACCGATGACAGACCCCGACTGGAATTCGGAGCAGCAATAAAGCGGGAGGAGGAAGGATGCTTGATAAATACTATGGAGTGGTTTTCGAGGGAATATTGCTCAGTTTTACCATATCTGGTGAACCTCGGTGATACGGCAGAAGAATCGCAACAGGTCAAGTCGACTTTTGAACAATATTACCAAGGAACAGGCCACGCCCTAAAGGGGCTTCTTGGAATGTTACAAGGCAATCCTCAGATTATGAACACTGAATTCGAGAAGGCGCGACAAGCCAATCCGTTAGAGCGAGATGTTCAGAGTTGTCTTGATGAAATGGACCTGGAGATAACGGCGCTGGAGGAGGCTGTAGAACGTACACCGAGGAAATCTATCCTGAGGTCACGTCTTGCAAAAAGGTATCTTCTTTTGAATAACTACGAAGCAGCGAGCGAACAATACGAGAAGTTTTTGGAGCTTGAACCTGACAATGCCGCGGGATGGACCAACCTGGGATTTTGTTACAAAATGCTGGGGCAGTTCGAAAAATCGATTTTGGCCCTCAACAAAGCAATCGAATGCAATGACAAGATGGTTCCAGCTTATCGCAATCTGGCTGATGTATATGACAGGATTGCCCGGTCACACTTTATGAAGAAGGAATACAATCTCGCACTGGTAAACCTGGAAAAAGCGTTGGCTTTAGTCCCTAAAGATTCTCCTTTATATAAATATCTTCAGGAAAGAAAAGCCACCGTGATGCGCGCTATCGAAGAGGCAAAGCGCTAAGCCGCACCTGCTTAAAAAAGTTAAATAATTACTTACAATTTAGGAGGTCATAAAATGTCAAATGTTTATATCGGCGTCAATATGGAGTTTGTGCGTCATGCCGACAAGTCGTTCGAGTGGGGAGTGGAAAAGGCCGCGGAATTAGGTTATGAATACGTAGAGCCGATGGTACACTGGGGGCGAGAACTGTTGAGTGAGGCGGGATATTTTCACAGTGTATCCATGCTGGATGATCCGTACCGGATTAAGCGAGCATGTGAAAAGGCAGGCATTAAGCTTTCAGGGCTTTCGGCACATACGCCATTGTGCAAACCTGAGATAAGTACAGAGTATCTCAAGCAGTCAATCCGATTCGCGGCCGAATGCGGTGCTCCGGTTGTTAATACAGACGAAGGGCCTAAACCAGTATGGTCAACAGAGGAAGAAGATCACGTTCTGATGCGGTATGTTTTGAAAGAGGCAGCGGCCGTGGCGGAAGCCCGCGGGATAGTGATAGGTCTTGAGCCGCATCAGCAGTACAGCCAGCATCCGGATGGTCTGGACAGGATTTATGAACTGGTTGACTCGGACGCAATCGGAATTAACTTCGATACCGGCAACAGTTACCTGGCTGGTCACGACCCAGTGGAGTGGCTTGAAGGAGTCAAGGACAGATTAGTCCACCTTCATGCCAAGGATATTTCCGTGCAGCAATCTGAGGACGAACGGGGTAAAGTAACCGGTACGCCTGTGGGCTGTGCCTGCGGCGAAGGAGTCATCGATTGGAAAAAGGTAGTTGAGGTTTGCAAAGGGCTATCTCAGGATATTGTGTTCAGTGTCGAATGCGGTACCATAGAACAGGCTGAGCGAAGCATCAGTCACCTTAAGGGCCTGGTGTAGTAGCTTTAGAAAGTGTTCAGTAAGCAGGATTTTGTTACCAGCAGGCCTGAAAAGAAGATTTCATCGAAGAAGTCATGTGTGGAAATGATATGAAAAATGGATGTATAAAAAGAAGAGAGTTTTTGCGGAGAGCCGGGCTTGGAGCAGCTTCGCTTTTCTTAGGCTCAGGTTTGGCCGGATGTTCCGGTGCACAGTTTAGCGGTACAAAATCCGCACGAAAGCCTAATCTTGTATTTATTTTCGCAGACCAATGGCGAGCACAGGCAACCGGTTATGCCGGCGACCCTAATGCTCAAACGCCATGCTTAGACAACCTTGCGAAAGAAAGTATAAATTTCACAAATGCCGTATCAGGTTGTCCGGTGTGCACTCCGTATCGCGGAAGCTTACTGACCGGACAGTACTGGCTTACTCATGGCCTCTTTTATAACGACAAACCCCTGGATCCCGATGCTGTGACTATCGCCAAGGTTTACAGTAAGGCAGGTTATGAAACCGGCTATATCGGCAAGTGGCACATTGACGGCCATGGAAGGAGTTCTTTCATACCAGAAGAAAGGAGGCAGGGCTTTAAGTTCTGGAAGGTATGTGAATGCACACATAACTATAATAAATCACTTTACTACGGTGAAACAGACGTCAAGCAATACTGGGATGGTTATGACGCAATCGCTCAGACCCGCGAAGCTCAAAAATACATCCGGCAGCATGCAAACAAAAAACCTTTTATTCTGTTTATGTCGTGGGGGCCCCCACATGCGCCATATCAAACAGCACCTGAGAAGTATCGGAAGATGTTTTCGGCAGACAAAATTACCCTACATCCCAATGTCCCTGAGTCACTAAGGAAAAAGGCCCGTGAGGAATTAGCCGGTTATTACGCTCATATAGCAGCACTGGATGACTGCACACGAGATGTTCTTGAGACGATAAAAGAATGCGGCATCGAAGAAAATACTATTTTCGTTTTTACCTCCGACCACGGTGACATGCTACAATCTCACGGTCAGACAAAAAAACAAAAGCCATGGGAAGAGTCGGTCAGAATTCCGTTTTTATTGCGCTATCCTGCGGTACATGGAAAAACAGGCAGGAAGATTGATATGCCGATTAATACACCGGACATTATGCCGACCCTGCTTGGCTTGAGCGGTATTGCCATTCCCAATTCGGTCGAGGGCAGGGACTTTTCGGGTGTTATCGAAGGGGCAGAGCCGCCTGATAATGATGCGGCTTTGATAATGTGCCCGGTGCCGTTTCATCAATGGGGCTATCAGAGAGGCGGCCGGGAATATCGCGGGGTTCGGACGCGGCGATATACCTATGTGCGGGACATTAACGGGCCCTGGCTACTTTATGACAACCAGGCGGATCCATATCAACTGAAAAATCTGTGTAATAGTCCAGATTATTCACAAATCCAGCAAAAACTGGAAAAGTTATTATTTGAAAAGCTCAAAAAAACAAATGACAAATTTCTATCGGGGCCTGAATATATGGCTATGTGGAATTATAAGTGGGATGGAACAGATGGGCCGAAGTAAGTATGCCAAGAGTGATTGAAGGAGAAGCGGTTATGGAAAATTTCAAAAGTATTTCCATCATTAACCTGTTAATTGCCGGTTTTTTAGCTGTCATAAATCCGGCATTTGCGGAAAATCCTATGCGGATTACGATGGAAGAAAATGTAGTATCCGCACACACAGGCTCGCATATTCTAATGCGATATAATTACGAGAACGTGCCTTTTAAGCCATGCGTGCATGAGTTATTCTCGCCTCGCGGAGTTAACGTTCTGCGTGACGCGCCCGCCGACCATCTGCATCATCACGCACTGATGTACGCGATAGCTGTAGATGGTGTAAACTTCTGGGAAGAGCAGCAGGCACCGGGAAGGCAATCACACCGGTCTTTTACCAATATAAGAATCGACAAGCAAGGTAATGTACCCAGCGCAGGTTTTACGGAAGAACTCAACTGGGTCAATCCCCGCAATAAAAAATTAATGCTCAAAGAACAACGGACAATTAAAGTCTGTCAACCAGATGACTTTAAGGTTACACTTTTAAGCTGGCAATCCAAGTTTGTCGTCCCATCGGGAAAAGAATCAGTGACGTTCAGCGGCTCACATTACTTTGGTTTGGGTATGCGTTTTGTAGAATCGATGGATACAGGTGGTACGCTCTTCAACGGCGAGGGTAAGACCGGTGAAATCGTACGTGGAGATGAAAAGCTGGTGCGGACTAACTGGTGCGCTTATACCGCCAAAGCAAATGGCAAGGTAGTTACGGTAGCCATGTTCGGACATCCGGACAATTTGCGTCATCCGACACAGTGGTTTACTATGACTAAGCCGTTTGCCTACCTTTCAGCTACGCTGAATCTGCACAGAGAGCCGTTGAAAGTTCTATCGGGTAAACCGCTGGAATTATGGTATGCTGTTGCTGTTTGGGACAATCGAGTTAGAAACGAACAGATCGAAAATACTTATAAATGGTGGGTCAATAGTAAGTAATAATATAAGTTAATTGAGGAGAAAGCTATGCATAACAAACAACAATCACAGGACAAGACAGATTACAGCCTGACACGCCGGCAGTTCATTAGCCGGGCAGGAGCAGCCGCGGCAACGGTTACAGTAGCGGGTACATCTGCGAAACGTGCGTTGGGCAGGAGTGCGAATGAGCACATTGGAGTTGGCTTTATCGGGTGCGGCGGTCGTAGCCAAGCCCACCTTCAGGCGGTGCACTATCTGAAGAATAAGTACGCAAATGTGGAAATTGTCGCGGCCTGTGACGCTTATCGACCCCGTATGAAAAAAACCATGGACGGGTACAAGGCCAAAGGATATACAGACTATCGCGAGCTGCTCGCAGATTCAAATGTCGATGTCGTCTGCATCGCCACGCCGGACCACCAACACGGCTATCAGGCGATTGACGCCGTTCGAGCAGGCAAAGACGTTTACTGCGAAAAGCCGGTGACACACTGGCGGCAGTTCGAGCTGACCAAGCGATTGGCGGCAGAGGTGAAAAAAAGCGGGCAGGTCTTTCAGCTCGGATCACAGGGTATGTATGACTCAGCATGGTGGCAAATGAAAAAGCTTATTGCTGATGGTTTGATAGGCCAGCCTATCCACGCCGAGTGCGGTTATTTTCGAGTCGGCGACTGGGGTGAGCGAGGTATGCCAATCGACAATCCAGACGCCAAGCCCGGTTCTGAGCTGGACTGGAATGCGTTTCTCGGCGATTCGCCCAAGCGGCCTTTCGACGTGAGCCGCTACTTCCGCTGGCGGATGTACGAGGATTATGCGGGCGGACCTTCGACCGATTTATTTCCACACAGCCTGACTCCTGTGCTGTCCATGCTTGGAGTTGGTATGCCGAGTACAGTTGTCGCGACGGGCGGAAAGTTTCGCTATCAAGAGCGAGAGATTCCCGATACGTTTAATATGCTCATAGATTATCCGGAGAACATCACGGTAGCTGTGCTCGGGACACAGGGCAATAACCATCCCGGCACCGGCAGCCGGGGTTCTGGACAGCGGATTCCAGTCATTCGCGGATGGGAAGGGACGCTCACAATCGAAGGGGAGAAAATCGTTTTTATGCCTGCTGAGGGTTCCAATAAGAAGCCGCAGCGTTTCGCCATCGAGCATGGGGAAGACTTTGTCGGGTACTGGGGTAAATTTCTCGACTGTTGCCGGTCCCGCCAGAAGCGGACTCTAAGCCCAATGGATTTGGCGTATTATGTGCAAACACCTTTGCACATGGGTATGCTCGGTTTGCGTCAGGGCAAAGTCGCACGATTCGACCCGGTAAAAAAAAGAATTATCTTATAATTTCTCGTGCAAGTTGTATAATATACTTGATAGTAAAATATATACGGAGCCGGATTGCGGCATTAGTAATTTGTTGATTTCAAAGGTATTTAAAATGCAAGCCTTAGTTAAGATTGGAGGTAAAAGAAATGTGTAAAAAATTATTTATTCTTTCTATGGTGTGCGTGTTTGTTTTAGCCGCAGCATCCGTTGCTGAGGACAGGATTCCTGTAAAGAACAAGGTGCAGAAACGGTTCGACCGGACCCGGGATGGTTTCATCGACGAAAGAGAAATGGGACCACTGCACGAATTCCAAGAGGCAAGAGAGCGTATCGAGGAGCTTTGTGCGATGGCGAGTGAGCATGAAGAGAATTCCAAACGTCTTTTGGCAGAGGCAGAGGAGATTGAACGAGAATTAGAACGCAGATTCGAAGAAATGGAGATGGCCGAGCATATTGAAAAGATGCATCACGAAATTGCCAAGCTCCAGGAGGCTGCTGAGCGTGCCGAGCGGGAAGGTCATCACGACGAGGCAGGCGAACTTCACAAAAAGGCTGAGAGGATAGCCGAGGAGATTGAAGCGAACCGAAGGGAAATAGAGGACAGAAAGCTTCATGAAACCGATGAACGTATTGGGCACCTGCGGCGCATGGCTGAAGAGGTCGAAGAACGCGGCGAGAAAGAACACGCAAGAGAGCTCCGAGCCGAGGCTGAAGAACTCGAAAATGCATTGAAGCGCGAAATTGAACGTCGAGAAATTGGCAAACATGCGGAAGAGATGCACCACAAAGTTGCCGAACTCAAAGAGGCCGCTGAGCGCGCCGAGCGAGAAGGCCATCACGACGAGGCCGGCGAACTTCACGAAGAGGCCCGCAGGTTAGCTATGGAAATAGACGAAACCGTTCATCGTGAGAAGGCCCATGATATGGAGAGGGAAATCGAGAACCTTCACGCTCTTGCCAGAGAGGCGAAAGAGGCCGGTAAGCACGATAAAGCGGAAGCTATCTTTCGGGAAGCCGAACAATTGAAACGTCATCTTGCAGAGATTACCGAGCCTCAAGAGAAAAAGGAGCATAAAGAAGGTTTGGAAAGCCAGGTTGAGATGCTGAGAGATGAAGTCAGCCGTTTGCGAGAGGACATTGAGAAACTCGAAAACATAATACGTCAAAAGGTAATGAACCGTTGAATCAGGAGCTTTGAGACTACTTTATATTGGTGGGTTTAAAATCAGCAAGTTATGAAAGCTTGCTGATTTTTTTTGCCGTCATGTGCTTTGATTAGTAATTCAAGACTGTTCCGAACTATTCAAGAAAAGAGAAAATAAAGTAGTTTTCGGAGGTCGATACTGGTATTATATCGTTCTCATGTTCGGCAACGTTGCCGAACGTCGACCGATTGAGGAGAATTTCGAGTAACAGCAAATTTTTCAGAGGAGCTAATTATGAAAAAGAGTGTAAAAGTGATCAAGATTGTTGTTTGTCTGCTTTTAGTGGCAACGGTTTTAGGCGTAAGCGGCTATGCTGCAATTGAAGTTAAGAAGTACGCCGTACATGATATGGAGCGTAAGAATCCGCCGGTTATTGAACCGGCCAGACGATTCGGCCAACCGCCGTCGGATGCCATTGTTTTATTCGGCGGAGAAGAGCCAAATCTTTCAGAATGGGAAAGTGATAAGGGC
>DAOUVA010000180.1 GCA_030667885.1 Phycisphaerae bacterium | reverse complement strand
TATAGTAATAATGGATATAGATATGGATATGTCAATGAATGTTCGCGTTGATGACTGGAATATGAATCCTATCAGCGAATTTGAACGCATCTATGATACTTCAATGCTTCCGTCATTTCTGGAATATGACGGTGATACTTTTGACCCTGGCACTTACTACCTGACTCTTGAAATATCTATTAACAATATGTTTAACAATACGTTTGGGCCAGTATCAGATCAGCTTTTTGAGTCATCACCAGGACAGCCTTTGTTTATGACATCGTTTACTTCTGGCGATATTTAGGCCGATATTACAGATGTTCCTATTCCCACCCTGGGGGCGATTATGCTTGGTACCTTAGGCGCAGGTGTTGTCGGCTGGCTGCGGAGACGTAGAATAATCTGAGAGAATATAAATATAAGGAATTTCACAGGGTTGTCAGCGTTAAGCTTTCAGCCCTTTTTTTGTTATGCGTTTTCAGACCACTGCGGTTATGCTGCTCTGCCTATGTGCAGTGAATGTGAGTAGTGCACCAAGGCGCATCCACATGATAATAAAAAGATTCCTCTATATGCTTGACCTTATCAGCCGGAAGTACTATTTTGGGAGTAAGGTTTTTTAGAAGGAGATGAAATTATGACAGCGAAAATATATATATTTTTTACATGGTGCATGATGGGGGTCTGTGTCGCGGGTTGTGAAACAATTCAGGAGAGTCTTAACCTCAGAAAACCTACTGCGCGATTAACTGATCTGAAAATCGAGGACGTAAAACTGGACTCAGCAACGCTTCTTTTCGACGTCGAGATTGAGAACCATTATCCGGTTGCCTTACCATTGACAAACTTCGATTACAGCTTGTCCAGCGGTGCGGAGAAATTTCTTTCAGGTAATGCCGAGTCACAGGCGGCCGTGCCGGCAAAGAGCAGCAGGACAGTTTCTCTACCAGCCAAAATCAATTATATAGAGATGTTGAAGGCTTTGAAGGGTGTGAGACCCGGCTCAAAAATCCCCTACGGGGCAGAATTAGGCTTATCGGTTAACACGCCAGGTCTGGGAGTAATCAGGCTGCCTTTAAAAAAAGAAGGCGAGTTGGTTCTGCCGAGCATTACCGGCGCTGATATGATTGATATCTGGAACATTATAAAACCCAAATAAACCGGAGAACATCAACTATAGACAAATCCATTAACACAGAGACTAAACAATCAAAGCATCTAAGAAAAAGTATGAATTCCGGCGGCTTTGTAGAGACATAAGGCCTGACCAGAGTCTATTCATCGTGGAAGATTAATGTTGTTGCACTTGAGGATGTGAATTTAGCTGTCGAAGATGGGAAATCCTTGAAAATAACGGGGCCATCGGGGTCTGGCAAGAGGATAAAATTTATGTTTAAGACTGTAAAAAACAGAGTATGGGCATTTGATGCGGAATGGATACCTGATCCACTTGCAGGGAAATTGTTATATGGTTTGCCTGATGATATGGCTGATTTAGAAGTTCTAAAACATATGTGGGAAGAAGGAGGAGCCACTGAGGAAGATCCTACGCCGTATTTGAAGACGGTGGTATGCAGGATAGTTTCCGTTGCCGCTATCGACAGATTGGAATCAGGGGGCAGCACCAAATTACATTTACTATCTCTTCCTCGTGATGTGAATGATCCTGAACAAATAACGGAAAAAAGTGTCGTCAGTACTTTTTTAGATAAGGTTGGGCAATATAAACCGCAGTTGGTTGGTTACAACTCCGCTTCGGCTGATTTGAAAGCATTTATTCAAAGAAGCATAGTCTTAGGTATTCAGGCCAAGGGATTCTGCAGCCGTCCAAACAAACCATGGGAGGGGGACGATTATTTTGATAGTCGAAATAGTGAAGCGAGTGTTGATATAAAAGAGGTTGTCG
Source organism: Phycisphaerae bacterium (assembly GCA_030667885.1). GTDB lineage: Bacteria > Planctomycetota > Phycisphaerae > Sedimentisphaerales > Anaerobacaceae > NIOZ-UU13. The sequence goes on along the minus strand of DAOUVA010000180.1, from coordinate 6,199 downwards.
GAGGCTGGGGCAAAGCCACGCCCTCATTGAATGAAATGGCTACTCTATCAGGTATCCCGGGGAAAATAGATGTTGACGGAGAAAAGGTTGCATTTCTGTGGTTAGACGGCAAATTAGACGAGATCGTAGCTTACAATGAATTTGATGCTTTGACTACATATTTAGTGTGGTTAAGAGTGGCTCATTTTGGCGGACACTTTACAGGCCAGGAGTATGAAACCGAGCAAGAATTGGTAAGAGAGTTGATTTTATCAGAAATTGAAAATGGTAAAATTCATCTAAAGAAATATCTTGAAGAGTGGAATCGCCTAAAAGAAAGAATTTAACAAGTTGAGATTGCCACAGTCGCTTGTGGCTCTTTCGCAATGACATGGGGAATATCAAGATTGACATTTCCTGTTTTGGCTGACTTACCGCTACTGTTGCAGCTCTGTTCGGTTGCGACTCTACTTCTCTGACAAACAGATTGCAATTGTATAATTTGAGGCTATAATTTTCTCAATGTTCAAGAATATATCAATAATTGGTGACGGCGGGATGGGCACGGTATTGGCCATGCTGCTTTGCGAGAAACGAGATTCTTCGGCTGCGGTGCGAAAGACAAGTGTTCGAATGTGGGGTTATGACCGGCGGCAGTTGGAAGAAATTGAGCAGAACCGCGAGAATAAGAAATTTCTGCCCGGTTATAAACTGCCGGACGAGCTTTTGTTTGAGGCAGATGATGAATGCATAATTGAAGGTGCGGACCTTCTTGTCTCTGCTGTGCCGTGTCAATTTATACGTGGGATTTGGACCCGCCTGAAAGATTATGTCCCTGAGAACGTTCCTGTTGTTTCGGTTGCCAAGGGCATTGAGAATGATACTTTACTGCGGCCGACTGAGATACTTGGGGAGATACTGGATGAAAAACGAGGGGCGAGAGACGAGGGATGGGGGAATAGATTTGCCGTTCTTTCAGGGCCAACGATAGCCGATGAACTGGCTCAAAGACTTCCGGCGACGGCCTGTGTGGCTGCCGAGGATGAGGCGTTGGCTCAAGAGATTCAACATACATTTTCCGACGAGGTGCCATGGCTCAGGGTCTATAGTAATACTGATATAGTGGGTGTCGAGTTAGCCGGGGCGATGAAAAATGTTATCGCCATAGCGGCCGGTATTATAGACGGTACGAGAGCCGGTGATAACGCCAAGGCGGCCCTTTTGACCCGAGGGCTTGCGGAGATAAGCCGTCTGGGGCTTGCAATGGGCGCCAGTCGAGAGACTTTTACGGGACTGACAGGCCTCGGTGATTTAGTGACGACCTGTATTTCCCCCAAGGGAAGAAACAGGTCGTTCGGCGAAAGGATAGGCAAGGGACAAAGTTCAGAGCAAGCCTTAAGGGCCACTGAATCGGTCATTGAGGGAGTTGCCACCTGCAAATCGGTGGTTGCTCTTGCCGAAAAATATGACGTTGAGATGCCTATTACATGGGCCATCTATGAAGTGTTGTTTGAAAATAAGCCTGTGCAAAAGGCCATTGCGGATTTAATGGAGCGGGAACTCAAAGCCGAGTGATTGGTCCTATAAACTTTTTTGTCCAGGGATAATTTAAGAAGTTCGGCTATCAACTCATGTTCATTTCGAGAGGGCCTTTTCCTCTGTTACACATCTTCTTTTATTAAGAAATATTTCATTAAAAAAAGATTTTAAGACATTTTGCTCCGATTCAATGCGGAAGCTGTCCGGATGTATTTGGAACGTGGATTTTATCAGAAGTGGTGCGCAGTTTTTTTCAATTCTTTGCAGAATTAGGCATTGATATTTCCGCAATCGTTTGGCTTGTGCGGCTTTTGTTTTATATATTTTAGTTGTACCGGCAGTTATTGGGAGGCCAGGGTCAAGTAATTTAATACAGGTAACGCCATGGAATCCCGATAAATCAGGATGAACCAACCGGAGGTGTTTGTTCGAGCGAAGTTGGAACCAAAACCTGTTTTTAGGCCGAGGTGGGGCGGTGTAATAAATATCCTTACAGGCGTTATAAATATTACACCTGATATAAAGAATACGCCTTTGTGGGTAAAATTCTTATGTTCAAATTCTCAAAAAGTCACGCATATTCGATTGGTGTCGATATCGGAGATGACAGCCTTAAGCTGGTACAGCTCGGAGAAGACGGTAATGGTATAAGTTTAATTGCCGGTCAGAGTGAGAATCTTCCCGAGGGAGTAAAGGCCGGCAGCAGCCAATGGCAAAGATGGGCTATCGAGACTATACGTCAACTGACGTCGAACGGTGATTTTCAAGGCAAAGAAGTGATCGCGGCATTGCCTGCCCGCGAGGTATTTATCGATAATATAAAAATACCGAAATTAGATGACAGCGATGTCGAAGGGGCCATCTTTTCAAAGATAAAACAGAAACTTCCGTTTGAGCCTATCCAGGAAAACACCATGATAAAGTACATCCCAATGGAACAGGACAATGCCCTTGTAATTGCGGCCGAGCGTAAGATTATTGACAGACATCTTGCGATATACGAAAAGACCGGTCTTACGATTAAGTCCATAGGTATTTGGCCGACAGCTCTGGCAAACTGCTATACCAGATTTTTCGGTCGTCGCAAATCGGACCTTGAAACAATTGTAATGCTCGTTTGTATCGAGGCGAACTATTCAAATGTCGTAATTTGTCGTCAGAATAATCTGCTTTTTGCCCGTTCGTTATCTACAGGACTGAGCCAACTGGATAACAAGAAATCAGTAAACAAGCTGGTACTGGATTTAACCGAGTGCAGACGGCAGTTCGCCTCAATGAATCCAAGAGGTCAAGTCGGGCGTCTGGTGTTCCTTACAAGTGAGACTGCGGTAGATAAAGAAATTTGCATAACGATAGCAAAGCAATTAGATATACCGGCACAGGTGGGAGATTGTCTTGCCGCAGTTGAGATAACTGAGCCATGTCGCCATGCCGGAGGCTCCGAAGATGATAAAGATGGTAAAAGGGCCAACGGTACTCCAATAGAAAGAAGAAAATGTGAGGTCAACTGGGCTACCGCCTTTGGGCTTAGCCTGTCGTAGAGACAAAGCCGAGCACAATGATATAGTCAGCCAAAAGGAGGCAAAGTAAAAAATGGCTAATATAAATTTTGTACCGGACGATTATGTTCAAAACACCGAATCAAGCAGAACAAACCTGTTGTACCTTGTTTTATTTGGGGTGGTGATGATAGCGTTATGCGGTTCATTTATGACTATCAAGATACGTCAGCGCGCCTGCGGGTTTAAGGAACAAATGGTAAATACCAAGATGACCAAGATACAAGAGGCCATAAAACAGTTCGAAGAGCTTCAGACAAAGCGCGGAGAAATGATGCGAACGGCTCTTACCACGTCACAGCTTATTGAGCCGGTACCGAGAAGTGTTTTGTTAGCTTCGTTGACTAATAACTTGCCTCAGGGAGTATCGCTTTTAAAACTGAACCTGCTCCAGAAAGAATCCGTACGGAGCCTCCAGTCTGCGTCAACGAGTAAATATCAAGCCAAACAGGCTAAAAAGACGGCAGCGAATGCCCAGCAGGTTTCACAAGAAAGACTATTAGAGACACATATAGATATTGAAGGTGTGGCTCCGAGCGACCTTCAGGTTGCAGAGTATATCGGACGGCTGGGTAATTCGAGTGTGCTGGACAATGTATCGCTGGTTGAGTCAAAAGAATATCAAGTCAAGGATAGTGCCATGTTCAGGCAATTCAAACTGACAGCAATGCTTAAGAAAGAAGTCCATCTTACCCGTGAAGACGTTAAGAACATCAGGGATGAAGCAGAAAATGCAATCTGGAATTTTTAATATTTAGGAGATATGGGATTATCGCCCATTAGAGGTATTGCAAACTGTGTCCACGCTGTGGACATTCAAGCAAACTCGTTCATAATTAAAATGAGGACATAATATTATGGTTACAAGCGGTTTCAGAAAAATTGTATTTTCCGTCTTATTGTTTGGTGTAACAATCGTTGGTTACCGGTTTATGATTAAGCCGGCCAATAAGAATCTGGCCAACACAAAAGGGCGTCTCGAGACAAAACTGTCACAGTTAGGCAAATTCGGTAAAGCCGCCACGGCAGCAGAAGATCTTTCAAAACAGCTTGAGGAATTAGAAGAGGCGATAAAGTTTTTTGAAAACAAGCTGCCCCCGGAAAGTAAGATTGACGAGGTGCTCAAACAGGTGACTATTATTGCTCAGAAACAGGGCCTCAGATCCAAGACATTTCGAACACTCAAGAAAAAAGACAATAGCGGCTATATAGAGCAGCCTTTAAGAATGGAACTTGTGGGCAATTTCAGTTCTTTTTACTCGTTTTTATTAGAGCTTGAGAAGCTTCCGCGAATAATCAAAATTCGTGAGCTTAAACTGGATAAGAAGACAATCACCGAGGGGCAAATATCAGCAGATTTTATATTAAGCATATTTTTCCAGAATAAAACAGTTTGAATAGATAACCTCTCTCAAAACGAGATACAATTTAATGGAGCTTAGTTATGTTATCTTTTTTACGCGACCAAGGCCTTGATGGCTTACCGGCAGAAAAAAAGAGGATGGCTGCCGCCAGTAAAAAGGCACCGAGTAAGGCACCCAATGGCGGTACCGACAAGTCACAGGAGTCTGAATTCCTTACCGTAGCATCTCACGGAAAACGAGTTCGTAAGACTACCACATTACTTGCTGTTTTATTTATCATAGGCCTGTTATGCCTTTGGTTTATGATAAAAAAGAGCACTCCCAACGCGGCCTCAGCAGCGAATGGTGCCACAGAAGATACGCTTGTTGAGACAGCCATCGCCCGACTTACAGGCGTTAAGACAGAAATGTTCGGCAGAATGGATGAAATAGTCGGGAAATTCTATGAATTTTCCGAGGTGCCGCAGGTCAAGGCTAATGAACTGGCGAAAAATCCTTTTGAGCTTGAAGCGACGTCAGGTAATCTCAAGAGTAGCACTGAGAATGAAATGGACTCCAGGGCGCTTTGGCAACAGCAATTGAGACAAAATTCAAAAGGTATGCAGCTTTGGAGCATTCTGCAAACTCAGCAGGGATATCGGTGCATGATAGATGATGAAATCCTCAGTGAGGGAGATTCTATAAACGGTTTTAAGGTGAGCCAAATCGGCGATAATTTCGTTATACTCGAATCTGATGGTGTTCAAATAGAATTGAAGTTGTCGGAATGAAACTACCCTTTATATCTGAAAAAAAACATCGTTCATCGAAGTCTGATGAGGGTGTTCGGCAAAACACGGACGCTGAGGCTGCAGCAGATATGGACTTCTCTGAGAGCCAGTCGCTACGCGGACTAAGTGAGCTTTACTCCCCTGAACAAACGACCGAATCACACACACACGATATCGTCGATATCCTGCTTGATATGGGCAAAATTAATGCCAAGCAGCATACAAGTCTTCGGAAAAAACAAAAGGCAAATCCCTCTTCCGATGTCTCATCGCTGCTCTCGAAAACAGAGAAAATCAGTACCGAGGATATTTTAACGGCCCAGGCCAAGATGTATGGCCTTGAGTTCAGACATATAGAACCTGATGACGTTGAGAAGGAGGCATTTAGCAAGCTTGATCTTGATTACATAAAGAGCAACCGTATTATGCCTATAGAGGTACGGGGCAAGAATCTTATAGTAGCGACAAGCCGTCCGGCGGACCTTTTCGTTATTGAGGACGTCAAAAGTCAAACACAAATGAACGTTGAGGCCATCGTCTGCGCTGATGAAGATATAGATAAGGTGTGCAGTCACTTCGACGGCCCAAAAAGCGATTACAACATCGACGATATAATGGGTGATATGGCGGAAGTGGAGGTCGTTCAGGACCATCAGGATGATTCTGAAGACCTCGAACAAATGGCGGGCCAGTCGCCGGTTATCAAGTTCGTCAATTATCTGATAAGTAACGCGGTTCGTGAAGGCGCCAGCGACATCCATATCGAGCCCAAGGAAAAGGTCATGAAGACAAGGTACCGCATAGACGGTATCCTTTTCGAGATGATGGAGTCTGCGTTGAAAATGCATCCCGCGATTGTTTCACGTATTAAAATCATGGCCAATCTCGATATTTCTGAAAGACGGCTTCCACAGGACGGCAAAATTAAAGTCAACATCGGCGGAAGAGGGATCGATTTGCGGGTCTCGACTCTTCCGACAAATCACGG
>DAOUVA010000282.1 GCA_030667885.1 Phycisphaerae bacterium | reverse complement strand
TACCTGCTGAGTCAGAGCCCAAGTATAAACGACACTTACTAATAACAGCGGCCATCTGATGCAGAGTAGTTTTTCCCATCAGATTATATGATGCCTCTGGGAACTTCGTACAGATATGATTCGCCTGCTGCTGTGCATCTTTGCCTCCCAGAATCACAAAATTAAAATCACTATCCCTAAGCTTCTCCAAAACAGGTTCATAATTTGTATAAACCTTATAGAAATATTGAGCTGCTGGGAATACTGCAATTGTATTTTTGGGCTTAAGGTTGTTGTTTTTGAAAAACTCTTCAGCAAACTCTTTATCGTCATCGGTTATCCATACTTTCGGAGCAAGTGATGGGGATTCAACGCCGAGTCCGCGTAAAAAATCTTTGTTACGCTCAAGCTCCGATTTGTTCTCACCTTCGCTGGGTAGCAGTTTTGTGTAAAATTGATTATTATCCTGCCTGATTTGCAAAGATAAATTCGAACTGTCACCCCAAAATGCTATCTTCTCCTTTGCTCCGCTGTTGATGGTGATGAGTTCGCCTATTTTATCTCTGGAATAGACGGGATAAAGCGTAATGTCAAATCTTTGTTCCTTTATGTAATCTACTAACGTGGCCGTATAGTTTTTGTCTTCCAACATCTTAGTTACATTGATTTGTATAACTTCGTTGATATAGGGACAGGTTTCTGCAAGCTCGCTTGTGTGTTCCTGCATGACAATTGTGATTTTGGCGTCTGGGTATAAATCTCTAAAATATTTAAGCATACCGGCGAAAATCACAAAATCTCCTATAGAATCAGACCTGACAATCAGAACTCTCTTGTAACTGCTTAAGGATGGTTGAAGCTGTTGTTCGGAAAACATCTTGGTAGAACTGAACTGCCACCCGTTGTTAGCATCTTTCCGGGCAATAGGTGTTATATTTTGCGACAAAATCGTATTAACCTGCGCACCATCTTTTACCCACGCGAAATAATCCTTTAAGAATACCGGAAAATCTTTGTGCTGCTGCAAATGTCGCCATTGTTCGACTGCATTTTTGTAGCCGTAGTAAATCTCTTTAAAAGCCAACTGTTTTTCGGTAGCATAAGCATAGTGCTGAAAGACAAGGTTCTTTGCCATAGTCTCGTGATGTTTGAAAGGTTTAATGGTGGCAATATCCACCAATTTTCCATCCTGAGCAGGCATACAAAGCCGTGGGGGTTCGTGTGCCGCCCATTGAAGACTGGGATTGAATCGCCAGGTCCGCAGCCACTCATAGCTGGTGTTATTTCCATACGTGTTAATCGTAGTTGTTACAAGATTTTCACCAACAAAAAAGTTGTCCAGATAATATGCGGCTGTTCGATCCGGCTCAGCTATAAACATATCCCTGCTGGTGCAAATCTGCTCTGCGGTCCAAAGCTCATCGGAATCTACCTGCCAGAGTAGGCATTGCTCATTAATATTTGCAAGTGGGGCGTTAACCATTTCAAGCTTTCCGTCCCAGAAGGCACCATTTGCTTTGTGATAAATTGTTATGTTATCAGGAAATTGTCTTTTGAGTTCATCAAGATACTCCGTTGTGCCGTCATTGCTGAGGCCGTTTTTATGCAGTTGCTCGGAAATATATCCACCGTTCTGAACACTCCATGCCGTGTCGTGCTTATGAGCCGCAACGCCTTCGATAATATGCCAGTGCCAGTTAAAGGGCAGTTGTTTGAACACTTCGATATGATGGCGAATGAACGGCTGGCCGTTAAGAACAATTGTAAAGAAATGCATGGGAAGTGTATTATTGTTACGTTCAAAAACCGCAAACCCACCTCGCAGTTTCCAATCCTCAGTAACAAGGCGGTAATTAGGGTCCCTCGTCAAACGTTTATAATTGTTGTAATTCTTGAAGCCGTTTATATCATCAAGCAGGATAAACTTAGCTCCGTATATTTCATTAAGTTCGGCGGTTCCTGCGAATTCGGAACCGTCAATTAAAACCATATCAAAGTTTTGAATGTTGTTATCTTCTTTGATTTTCTGAATGCCGTTACTGCAAAGCCCTGTGCTTTTCATATATTCTATATCCTGCCGGAGCCAGCCTAAAACTCGTTCGACAGGGAAATTATTAAGTACGGTTTTAGTATTGAAATAAAAGGATTGCACCTCCTGCTCGGTGGGAAATTTCTCTAATGGAATAGAGGAGAGGTTGTAGCATTTAATATGTGGGGCACCCGAATAACATTTTTGCAATTCGGTAAAACGAGGCTTTGAAATTTCCATACAGAAAAGGGTAGGCTTATTGGGGTTTTGTTGCAATCCTGTTGCAAATGCCTCCGTACTGCCGGTTCCTGCCGATGAGCCTATCTCCAGGATTGTCTTGATGTTTTCTTCTCGCGCTAGTCTTTGAATAGTATAGTAAAAAATGTCGTTTTTGATTTCAGGCTGGATTAGATCATCAAGTTCAGATTTCTTTGTCCCGACTTCCGCTATTGGCCTTTCTATTTGAGTAGATTCAACAGGCGCAACGTTGTCTGAAGTGGCAGAAAATACCGGCAATTGAGGTTGTGGTATATCACCAAACAAAATGTTATTCCAGAAGTGCTTGCTCCTGTCAAATGGCAGTATCTTGCCGCTTTGACTTATTGCGGATGACCATTTGCGAAGTGTTTCAATAGAATTCTCAATTGTGTAATGAATGATATCGTCCGTTCTGAGCCAGCAGCTATCGTCAATCCTGCCTTGAGCTTTCAAGTCATTAAAAATCTTCGTTCCCGGCAGGAGATAAAGAGGGCCTAAACTTGGATGGTCTGTTAGTGGTAAGCTATTAAAGAAATCAAATGTTTCTTGAACTGTTTCAGCAGTTTCACCAGGAGAACCAACAATTGCGAAAGCACCGGTGGACATAATATGATGATGTTTTCTACATAACTCAAAAGCATTCCGTATCTGCTCCAATGTGATTTTTTTGTTTATTCGTTGAAGCATCTGCTCTGATCCGGATTCTATACCCCAGCAGATATGTCTGCAGCCTGCCGCAACCATTATATCTATCATCTCTTTTGACACTGGTACAACTCTACAAGAAACTCCCCATTGGACTTGCAGTTTTCTGTCCATTATCTCAGTGCAAATCTGTTTAACTCTTTCTGTGCCCAAATTAAACGTATCATCATGGAAAAATATCTTCCTTACTCCGTATCGTGAAACGATATGCTCCATTTCATCTACAACGCGTTCTATGGAATTCTTTCTGACTTTCTGACCCCAATAGCTGCTTGTTGAGCAGAAGATACAGCGAACAGGACAGCCACGAGAAGATATAATAAAACCCATTCCGCTATTTCTCATCATCTGCCCTGCAAAATCAAAGTCTGGCATTGGTAATTCATCAAGGTTCTCGATAGTCTCCCTTGGTGGCGTAGTAACGACTATGCCGTCTTGCTTAAATGCGATTCCCTTGACAGAATCCAGTGTCGTGCCGCTTTCAAATGCTCTGCAGAGTTCAAGGGCGGTATATTCCCCTTCCGAGATCACTACAACATCTGCGCCATAGTTATTTAGTACCTGGTCATAAAGGTACGAAGCGTGAACACCTCCAACAACTACTTTAACATTCGGGCAATATTTTTTCAGAACTGCAATAATCTTGCGTACGCTTCCCCTGTTAAAGGTGCTGCACGTCAATCCAACTATATCAGGCCGAAAAGATTCAATAATTTTTGGAAATGTGGGTCCGACGTGCTCCATCCTTTGGTAATGAATAGCTTTTACTTCATGTTCAGTTTTGAGCACTGCCGATAGATAACCAATACCAAGAGGGAATAATGGTTCATCTCCTGTATTAGATCCCGGTAAAGAAACAAGTAAGACTTTCATATGTAACCCCGTAATGATATTTTGGTATTGACATCAAAATATATTTTTCTAAGAACTTGCCACCCTATTATCGCTTCGTTCATATTCATCAATAGCCCGATTTATTCTTGTGAGCAGCTTTTTGGCGCCGTCATGTTCGGATTGCAGTTTGAGTTCTATCTCGCAGGCTTGTCTGGCTACATATAGTGTGCCAATCTGAGCGTGGGCAGTGGCTAAAGCGTAACACAAATTGGGCATCACCGGACAATCTGCCAGGACCTCATTAAAATAGTTCACTGCCTCTTGTGGATTTCCGTTACCCAGAAATTCGATGCCCATTTTAAAGAGTTTCTCAGCAAATATGCTCTGAAGCGGTTGCGATGTTCTTTCCGGACAAGTTTCAACTAATCTGATGAGGATTTTCGCCCTGTAATGTTCCGGCTGTAACCTGAGTTCTTCATGGCTTGCTTTTACTGCTTCCTTTATCCTGCCTAATTTTAAAAGGATATTTGCTCTTTCGTAATTAATATTGGGACGAACGACATTACATTGAATCAGTAAATCAAAGTATTCAAGGGCATCATCTAACTGTTTCTTTTGTCTCAATTCAATGCCACGGTTATAAAATTGGTTAGCTAAAGAATCTAAATACTCTTGATTAGGTCCGATACGAAACGCCTGTGGCGCATGCTGCTTGACCATGTCCCATGCTCCAATGTTCCAATAAACTGTAGCAAGCCATGGGTATAAACCGGCTATTGCCTTGTCACGAAGCAGACGAATAGATTCAGGCGTCTTGTGGTTGCTGCAAAGTCTTTCGATCGCGATTTCTCTTGCCGCTATATTGTCAGCCATGGTATTTATCTGGAAGCTTAATGCTCCGGGATGTTCGGCATATTTCGATACCAGACCGGGCACATAGCGTATAGGGAATTTAGCTCCAAGTCTGATCCATAAATCAAACTCGCCACAACCCGTGTCCTCATGCAAGTCGATTGCTTCGTAACAGGACCTTCTGAAAAAGCTGGCACTAAACGGCGGCATGAACTCGGAACAAAGGCATTTTTCATAATTCCATGGCAAAGGGCTGTGTTCTCCGGTTATGTTGCCATCAAGGTCTATGAGATAATGGTCGCCATAAATGGCTGCAACTTCGGGGTACTTCATAAGGTTTTCAACAGCCCATGACACGGCATGAGGTAACAATTCTTCGTCGGATAGACATGAGCCGAAAAACTCTCCCCGAACACGTGAAAGAGTCCGAAACATTGCGTCGTTTGCTCCATTATCAGGCTCTGAAACAAGTTTGATTTTATTGCCGTATTCCTGAAGAATCTCAAGCGTACCGTCTGTTGAGGCGCCATCCTGAACAATAATTTCCACATTTGGGTAATCCTGAGCAAGAACACTCTCAATTGATCGTCTGATGGAACCTACCCTGTTTTTGACGAATGAAAAAACCGAAACGAGTGGATATTCACAATTATTAAATTTAGCTTGCATAAATTCGCTCTTGGTTAACTATTTGGCCTCTACCGAGAAAAAACTTCTTGCCCGTTCATATCGTTTGGAGGTTCCTATATCAATCAACTCTTCATGACTGACAAAAGCGAAACTGTCCAGATTGGTCAGTCTCGGAAAAAGGTCATATTCCAGTGAATATTTTGTATTTGTAGGTATGAAAGAAAGAATGTTCTTCTGAAAAAGATAAATTCCTGCATTAATATAGCCGGTTCTGGCTTTTGCTTTTTTTTCTTCGAAGCCGCTAATTCTCTGTAAGCTGTCTAACGTAACCAGGCCGCAGTCGGCTGTATCTTCAGATTCGACTACCGCCATTGACATCAGGGCTTGCCTTAACAAATGAAAGTCGTAAAATTCAGCTAAGTTCATCGGACAAAATGAATCACCATTGGTGACAAGGAATGGCTCGCTTTGTATAAATCTTTCTGCATTCTTGATAGAACCGGCGGTTCCAAGTGGGATTTGCTCATTAGAAACGATGAACTCAAACGAGCCTTTTTTATGGCTGTAATGCTCCTGAATTACTTCTGACATATGGCCGGTACATAGCACAAAACGACTGAAGCCGAATCCACAGAAATAATCTATCAGGATATCAAGAAACGGCCGTTGGTTTATCTGGGCCATTGGCTTAGGACGGTCATCAACAATAGATCGAAGCCGGCTCCCAATGCCGCCGCAAAGTATCACTACATCAACTTCTTTGAGCTTATTTTCAATAAGGTTCCTGGTTTGCATATAAAGTAATCTGACTTCCTAACGTCTCAAAATGGATGGGAACATATAAGAGTTCCTTCAAGGCCTTTCTAACCATTCGCTGTTTCCGCGGCGGTACGAATAAGAGCATAAATCCACCGCCCCCGGCGCCACATAGTTTCCCCCCGATGGCACC
>DAOUVA010000416.1 GCA_030667885.1 Phycisphaerae bacterium | reverse complement strand
GTCCACTTCGTCAAAGGTCTCGCAGAAATACACAGTATGCAGTTTCGCACCGTAACCCGATGTCCAGCTAAGGACTGCGTCCAGAGCAACTGAATCAGCGCTATCAGCCGGATCGGGGAAGTATGCTGTCTTTGGGGGGATACTAAAGCTCCATACATCGCCCTTCCACGGGCTGTTCGGCTCGGTGTCGTTAACTTCATCGATGCGCCAGTAGTAAGTCGTGCCCGGCACAAGACCATCCGGATATGGAAAACCTGGGAATCCAATAACAATAAAAGTTTCGCCCTGATTACCGATGAACATGCCTTCGGCGCCTTCGCTGACAGCATTGAAATTATCGCCGATGTACACATCATGCGAGGCGGCAAAATCACCCGCCCGCCAGCCAAGGCTTATCCATGTGTCTTCGTGAAGTGTACCGCTGCTCGGATTGGGTCCATAGGCCTTGACGATGGCGCCACCCTGATTCTCCATGCTCGATCTGACATCGTCCTCGCTCAGTACGTGATTGTAGACGCGCAAGTCGTCGACCATACCCGCATAGGACTCACCAAGATTTGTATCACCTCCAATGTAATAAGTCGTGTTCTCGCCATCTGTTGTCTGGAAGGCTGATTCCTGTGAGAGGGCCCCGTTGACGTAGATACGAAAGTTCGTCCCATCCCCTGTTACTGCGACATGTGTCCATTGGTCGGCAGGAGCAACATCTGGGGCTGTCTCACACATACCTCCCGCCCAAGCTGCGCCAACGCGACCACGCCATGAAAGCGTCCCATCGATGTTAATGAACAGCGTGTCATTTGTGTCAGCCGCTCTAACCGACCGAAAAATCTGCTGCCATGTGTTGCCGGTTCGCGTCGGGTTAATCCAGGCAGACATCGTAAATGATCCCTGAAAAAGGTCGGCGGTTAACGAATCAGAGGCGCCGATTACGACGCGACTGCCATCAAATGCGAGCGCTTGTCCAAATTGCCCTTCGACAACTGTCGGATCGTCTTCCAGTGTTCCGTCGTTGCCGTTGCCCGTCGCGTCCAGGGCGGTTGTGCCGGCGCCATCGTCGAGTTTCCACTGTGCAACAAGCTCTGCCGAAGCATTACTAGCCAGCCCCAGAACTAAAACAACAGCAGCTAAATAAATCAATTTTTTAGACATGATAGTTCTCCTGAAAAAAGGTTAAAAATAACTTTGCTTTGGTGAAGCACCAAAACACACATTGTTTTGAACAAAAGGAATTGCTGATTGAAGAGATATTTGAATTAAATTCGCGAAGCGAAATGCAAAGCTCTGACTTAGAACTTTATGCCCTGCATAATACACGATAACTCCTCCTCTATTTGTAATACTGCAGGAGCCTCACCCACAGGAAGAACAAAAGCAACAGATATCCGCCTGTACAGGCCCAAACTTCACCTATATTATCTATACCAAATTACCTGCCTGTCCGTCAAGGGAAATCCTTGCGATTATTGGGTTCTCCAGGGAGCGCATCTCAACGCGATATAAATATGTTATTGACCTGTTTTGGATTTGTTGATACTCTATCATCGGCATAATTAAGGAAGCTAAGTTATGGAATTATCTTTAGTAATGAGGTTACGAATTGCTGCTGCGGCCGCAACAGGTGTGGTTTTGATAGGTATCCTTGCCTGGCCGTTAGCGTCATCAAACGGGCCTCTCAATGCTGTGCGTGCCAGCGATATAAGTATGGGCGCTTCAATAACATTGGTGGTTCTGGCGTTTATAACCGGTCTTCTTGCCTATTTTGTTTCATGGCCTCACGGCAGAGAAATCGGCATCCTGGCGGTACCTTCCGGATTGACAATTTGGGCGGTACGCTCCGGCAGTATGACTTCTTTGATGCAGCTTTACCCATCCGCCGAACAGCGCCAGGCAATTTTTACGGCGTTTAAATGGGATTCTGTTTTCTGGCTTGTTCTTATCGCAGCCGGTTTCATTGGTGTGCTCTTAGGTCAGAAAATCATCTCAAGTCACCGGTCTCCGGCGAAACAAAAAAAATCTAACTCTAACCCTGCTCAGTACCTAAGCGCAATAATTGCTCTGGCCGGTTCAGTTTTCATAGCTAACTTTTGTATTAAAATGTTTGCCCAGGACGTTTCGCTAACAGACCCCAAATTGGGTGCGATTATGGCTCAGCCGTCCGTAGGGCAGATTGTTTTTGCTGTGTTTATCTCGTTCGGAGTCGCAGCTTTTATTGTCAAAAAATTTCTCGATGTCAGCTATATATGGCCGGCAATTGCCACTGTTTTGCTAACTATCTTTGCTGTAAGTAATTATGCCAGGCAGGATGTGTTGCAGTATTTTGTTCAGGAGTGGCCCTCAGCTTTGTTTGTTAATTCCGTTATCTCTATATTACCCGTGCAGATAGTGGCTTTGGGCACATTGGGCTCAATTGCCGGCTATTGGATGGCTATTCGTTATAACTATTGGCGCAAACATGAGATGAAATAGTAAAAATCCCGCATTTTAATAATACAAAACATCATTTTTTTAAACCATTGCATTTATATAAGCCCATTCAAGATAAGGTCTTATAACTATATAGTCCTATATTGTATCGTCATTCCACAAACAAAATCAAAAATGGTTATTTATAGGCTCTAAATTAGCCGAAATATATTGTGTTAAGATTTGTCGGCCAAATGTAGTTTTTAGGCTAAGGAAACAGAAAGTTAGAGAAATGAAAGCTGTGTTGATAAGCATTTGGATGAACACTATAATTGAATTAACGTAATATACGGTAGTAATACCAGCCGACAAAAGGAGTTAGAAATGTTGGTTCTAAGCAGACAAAGAGATGAATCGATTATGATTGGCGATAATGTTGAGATTATTATCGTCGATGTACGGGGGGATAAGGTTCGTTTGGGTATAACGGCCCCGAAGGAAATACCGGTTCATCGAAGAGAAATATACGACGCGATTCAACGCGAAAAAGCCCAGAAAGAGGAATCTCAGGCCGATCAGTCGGAAAAACCCCAGACGCCGGAGTCCACAAAAGATTCCTAATAGCTGGAATCTTCCCACAACATTGTCATTTAGCACTTCTACCATAGTTTCTACGATATTATCATTTTTTCAGCGGATTATTTTGATTTCTCATAAATATTGCTACTATAAACTTTTATAAGAGAATCAGGAAAAACCACGAGCGACGAGATTGCGCTCACGCAAAATTTCTTCTTGCCTTGCCCCACTCCCACATCTTAACATACCCTCGGCGTGCGGACGTTCTTTGATGTTACCACAGAAGTAATGTAGAGGTAGAATGAGTTTCAGGCTATACTGAAAACTAAAGGCCACAAGTTAGCTCGGTTATTAGCACGAAGAAATAGATCATGGGACCGTTATTTGTAATCATATTTTGGGCGATAATACTCACTCCTATTGGCTTTTTAATCGGAGCTTGTCTTTTCTTGGGAGGAATAAAATTCGCATATTGGTTATTTAAGGTTCCAAAAGAAAAAAGACGTATTAGCCTCCTGTGGAGATTTGTCTTAACAATCGTCTTCACTATTATCTTCGTCCCGACAATGTGTGCTGTTGGTATCTATCTTATGGAAAAAGATACTGATGATTATTGGAATTCACGGGGAGCATGGGACTACTTTCGAATGCCATTGGAAGAACCGTACCATCTTTCTATGGTGGACACCATAGATGATGCTGCGATCGCAAAGTGGAAAAAAGGAGGAAATATTGTATCGGGGATATCAAAGTACGAAAAACGCGGAACAATCGTGGCCGGATTTTGTGAGAAAAATCAATTCAGGCAAAATGAAAACAAATGGTTTGTATTTGATTGTGCTTCCGGTTCAATAGAAGAATTCAAATCGGAAGAAGAATTTCTCCATGCCTGTGAAACTCATGGATTTTCTCAGCCTGTTAATATGAAAACAATAAAAGATAATTGGACCTTATATTGGAAATATCCAAATCGCAGGAAAGAGTAGTCCCAAGATCGATGACAACCCATAATGAAAATACTTTATACGGAAAACATATAAGCAATAAATATCTAATTAAAGGGAGACAGAAATGCGTACGCTGAAATGGATCCACGTTGCCTATGTTGGGATTTGGAGTGTGTTTGTATTAATTACCACGGCCCTTGGATTGCTTCGAGGAACAGCTTCAACGAGTAACACAACAGGCTTGCTTATGGCCCTTCACTTAATTGTAGCTGTCATTGGCATAACAATTGTACTTCTCTGCTATCTCGACAAGCGTTTTTTTTTATACTTGCTCATCCTATGGTGGATTCCCCAACTTTTCCAGGTGACAATGGTTGTAAGAACACCCACCTATACTCAGAATGTGATGACTCCTCTTTACCAAATTGCTTTGGGGCCCAGCGTATCCATAGCTCTGATTCATGAGTTGGATATCGATAAACTACTCTACCTTAATCTAAATGTAGTTGCAGTCATCGGATTATTGTT
>DAOUVA010000451.1 GCA_030667885.1 Phycisphaerae bacterium | reverse complement strand
GGTGGGGCTCAAGCAATACAAACAATGTTATGAAATACACTACGGCACTGCTTATAGCCCTGCCGGCAATAGTACTGCTTACAAATACGGGCACAGCAGTGGAAAGAGGACCAGAGCGTTCTATGGTAGCTGTACGCACGGATACACCTCCGGTAATTGATGGAAAACTCGACGAAGCTTCCTGGTCGCAGGCAAATGTGACAACGGATTTCACCGACTATCGAATCGAGCAATTGGCCAAAGAACAAACATTCGTACGAGTGCTCTATGACGACGAGAACCTCTACATTGCCTTTGAGTGTATGGAACCGGACCCTAATGGTATAGTGGGCGTCGAACGAAAATACGACCAGTCCCTTCGAGAGGAAGACTCTGTATCTGTTCGTCTTGACACCTTTCACGACCAGCGCTGCTGCTATGTATTTACCGTCAATACCCTGGGAACACGATACGATGCACGAATGGGGCTTTTCGATTATTATGAGGATGAAACCTGGGGCTGCGACTGGACGGCAGCCTGTACGGTTGAGAAAGACCGCTGGTTTGCGGAAATATCTATCCCGATTTCCAATATGCTCTTTGAACAAAAAGACGCGATTACCTGGGGTCTTAATTTCTATCGGAGAGAAAAAGCCAAATCGGAAAGCAGTTATTGGTGCTATAGAAACAGCCGGGCACGCTATCCGAATGAATTCGGCCATCTGACAAATCTGGACCTCGCAAAAGTCGAACTCAAGCAGAAACCTTCGTACGAAACCTATTTTAGCACTACATCAGACCTCACAAGATTCAGCAACAAACTGTCCACTGGTCTCGATATGTCATTGAGGTTAAATTCGGAGTTAACCAGCGCATTCACCGTCAATCCCGATTTCGGTCAGGTCGAAGCCGATCCCGATACTATTGAACTCAGGGACACCGAGCGATTTCTCAGGGAGAAACGTCCTTTCTTCCGTGAAGGCAACGAGTTGTTCGGCTCGCCACTGAATATTTATTACAGCCGGCGTTTCATGGATATCGAGGCTGGAGGGAAAATGACTGGGCAGGGTAAAAATTGGGCACTCGGGATACTGGATGTTCAGGGCAAAATAGAGCGGGAGGAGAAGGAACTGACCGGAAATTATCATGTCGGCAGGTACATCCACAACATAGGGGAAAACTCACACATCGGCGGAATCTGGGCCAACTCCAACCGCTCGGATGGCGGGAATATAACAGGCGGAGTTGATGCGCGTCTGTTTTTTGACAGCGTAACTTCGTTCACCGCCCAGTTTTTGGGATTAAGAGATTCCAAGGGAGTCGAAACAGACGGTATTAACGACCACGATGCTTACGGTTTGCTTACCGCTATCAGTGGAGGAACCAGACCTATCTACTGGCGGCTGGACTACCGTGACATTACACGTGGTTTTCGCCCTGACCTGGGTTACATTCCCAGACGGGATATCCGGGGCCCCGGTTCCTACCTGCGGTATAGAGAATATTATGACCAGGGGATTTTCAAATCGATTGGTGCAATTTCAGAAGCTCAAATTTATGAAAATAATGACCACGATACTACCCTTCGTGATTTCTTAGAGGGAGTTGGGGTTGGTTTTCAAAATGAAATCGAAATCTGGTACATACGCAGCGATAGGTATCATGCCCCGTATCAGAACTGGTCCGACAGAATCAGAGTCGAATATAATGAGGACGTGGATATATGGGATTCTATCACCGCCAGCATTGCAAAAGGAGTCTATGAAGAGGACCCTTATAAAGAATATTCTCTGGAAAAACCTTTTAAAATTACCGAGCGCCTCGTATCCACTTTTGAGGGCAACTATCGCGAACAAAAAGAAAATGGTAATTCGGATATCTGGCTGTGGCGCTCGGTTACACAATATACCTTTCCATGGAACGGCAGAATAAAGTTCACCGCCGAACAATCTTCAGAGGACCGACATAACCTGACTATGCTCTTCTCATGGCCGATGAAGGATGATACCGACCTGTACTTCCTGCTTAATGATTATGAGCTTGACGGCGAAAAAGTTCGCGCAGCGTTCTTAAAAATAGTGTACCGTTTTTAAATCTATAGGAGGATATAACATGTATAATCAAGAAATATTATCACGACGTAACTTTATGAAGATAACGGCCCTGGCAACCGCAGGTGCCGCTTCTGTTATCCGCAGCAGACCTGTGATGGCTCAGGATAAAGGCCAGCGGCCAACACAGGCTGCGGCAGTTACCGTACTCAATCCGCAGAACCGCGTACCGCTTAGTTTCATTATCGATGACTCGACCTGCCTTGTGAATATGGCACACTTCGGCATACCACACTTCGCGACGGCCTGGCCTGACCGCTATAAACAGGACTGGCGGAAATTACCGCGCGAGATTCCGGATTCGTTCGTGCGCAAGTTCGGCCAGTGGTGCCATGAGCACAAGGTCAAGGGCAAATACAGCATCGTCCCTTATCCGGCCTGCGTCGGATGGATGGATCGCTGCCTTCCCGGCTGGTCGCAAAAGGAACTGGACGACAGCCTTAAGCTCGTACGCGAATTAATGATGCCCGACTGGGATATTCATCCGGAGATGATCAGCCACACCTGGGTCATTAATACAAAGACCGGCAGGCCGTATCCCGAACAAACCGGCTACTACATAGAAAACGCCGGGTGGAGCCAGGACAAATCGGCTGATCAATTGGCGGATTATATGGCCTATGCTCTGCGAATCCTTAAAAACGTCGGCCTGCCGTGCGAAGGAATCACAACGCCGGGCGGATTCGGCGGCCAGAACCGCGTCAATCTTGCAAAGGCAACGTTCCAGTCGTGCCGGGACGTATTTAATGCCGAGATTCCACACTACTTCCGCGACCTTTTCACTGATGAACGCAGTGTCGCTCCTCTTGTCCAGTACGCATCCGGTCTTGAAAGCGACGACCCGAAATGCGTTGTATCTATCATCGGCTGCACGGGCGACTGGTTCGGCGGCTGGGATGGGCTAAATCCCGGCTCGGTCGATAAATTCATTACCGAAGACCTAAAAGGCGGGCGGCTTCCGGAGGTTATCGATAAAGGTGAGCCGGCAATACTTGTTTGCCACTGGCCGGGAATATATTTCAACGGTGAAGAAATAGGCTTTAATATCTTCAAAGAGGTCGTCAAGAGAATCCACAGCCGGTACGATAATCTGGTCTGGATGAAGAATAGTGAGATTGCCCGATATTGGGCAGCTAAGGAGCTTACAAAAATTGAAAAGCAGGGCGGTCGTATTACTTTCAACGCTCCTTTTGCCACAACGCGGTTTACTGTGCGAACCGGAACAAACTCTACAACGCCTCCTACGCTGATGGCCGGCAGAAAGCCCATCCCACTTCGTCGTGTAAATAGGCCGCTGCAATTGCAAAGCCAGACGTGGCACGCGGATGGCGGGGACGTTACGGTTTGCTTTGACCTGCCTAAAGGTAAATCAACTTTGGATATTTGATTAGCAAGAAATGCTTGTTGCTGAGTCATACAAGAACTCCAAAATTGGCTTTGAATTGGCACCCTTTAGGGTGGTAAATTCCGCGAGGAAATGACAAAAAACAATCGTAAAGCTCCTTATCCACGAAAAAGCGTTCATTTTTGGCCTTTCGACAAATTGGCTTTGAATTGGCTTAAATTGGGTTTGAATTGGGTTTGTTTTGGCTTTAATTGGGTTTGAATTGGCTTTGTTTTTGGCTTTATTGGCTTTGAATTGGGTTTGTTTTTTGGCCTGAGCCAGTGTCTAAATTTACGTATCTCAT
>DAOUVA010000192.1 GCA_030667885.1 Phycisphaerae bacterium | reverse complement strand
TCAGCAAGGTCGAGAGTTACGCAAATAGACTCTTCCCTTGTATCGGCAAGGTGACGAAGTCCGGCGGCGGGGGATTCAGTATCAGCTATGAAAGGGCTGTCGGAAAGCAGGCCTTCTCTGACGCCTCCGGCCACTGACCATATCCACATACCACGTTTTTGACCAAGTGCCGCCTTCTGTATGATTTCCAGGGCGTACTTTTCTTCATGGCTAACAAGAGATATACAACAATAGCCGGCATTGATAAGTTGTTCAAATCGTTCGGTATCGTCCATTGTACGCTGCCCCGCGTATTTATTTATATAGCCGGAACTTCATCCGGAACCTAACAGTCTAATCTTAAAAACTGGAAGCATCTTACTATAGACATATCCTAAATTATTTTGCGGTCTGGTTGTATAGCAAAAGTTATTTTTTAGGGCCTATTAGTTCGATAATATTTCCATCGGGATCTTTTATCAGAGTCAGATAGGAATTACCTCCGCCTAACTGGTAAGGCTCCTTCACCGGATATACCCCGGCTTTTTTGGCTCGCTTCACTGTTGCTGTCGTATCCGAGACAGATATTGTTAGGTAGCTGAACCCTAAGCTCGAGTGGATAAACTGGTTATCCACTTTTTTTCCGGGCGCCTTGGGAAATTCCATAATTTTAATTCTGGTTGCACTTTTCTCATTACCCAACGTCAGCACCCTGACGCTGAAAGCATGATAATTGGCCAGTCCGGAATCGCCTGCCAATTCCTTCGAGACATCAAAACCGGGTACCTCGATAAATCCCAGTGCGTTTTTGTAAAACTGTGCTGCTTTTTCCACATCACTAACTACGATTCCCAGGTTGATTGTTGTGCTGGCAAATTCACTCTTTGCTCTGTCTGTGCCGGAAGCGCCCGTTAGAAATATACATGCTGCCATGCAAAGAACCATCAGGGCGATTACATTGTATTTCTTCATTTCGTTTCTCCTCAAATTGCTTAACGCAGATTAGTTTACACCATTATAATGAAAAACCCAAAAAACAAAAGTCCAAATTTGGCTATTACAAATCTTTTGTCCGGTCGGCTTTGATATTGGCCGGTAAATAGCTTGCAATAGTCTCTAACTGCATTATAATTCAATAACAAGGCCGACCAGCGGCATTGAGAAACTATGGAGCTGTGAATGAGAAACGGATTTCGACAAATCAGTTGCATATTGCATTTTATCGGAAATCTGCTTGAGATATTAGGCCTTATTCTTTTATTCCCTCTGATAGTCGTTCTTGTTTACTGGGGACGAATTGGTGACGGCTGGATTACTGCAACCTCTTTCGTTATTGCATCTATAATTTCATTTTCACTTGGAATGATTTTACGCCATAAATTTAAGCCGGCGACTCTTAATCCGGCCGGCTCTATGCTTATATGCGCTCTCAGTTGGCTTGTTGTCTCGGCATTAGGTGCCCTGCCCTTTGTAATCGGGGCCAGCTCGAATTACCTCGATGCTTATTTTGAAGCTATGAGCGGTTTTACTACTACCGGCATAACAATTTTTTCAGAGCTGCATAAAATGCCGAGGAGCATACTTTTCTGGCGGGCGCTTACTCAATGGTTGGGCGGCATAGGCATACTTTCCTTTTTCTTAGTGCTGACATTTCAGGCAGGCGGGGCTCATCATATATTAGGAGCTGAAAGCCATAAGATTTCCTCCCGCAGGCCTGCTCCGGGATTATTCCATACTATCAGAATAATCTGGACAATATATGTGATTTTTACGTTATTAGCTGTGGCCGTTCTTGCCATCGAAAGAATGCCGGTTTTCGATGCCGTCTGTCACGGCCTAACCGCGGTTGCAACAGGTGGCTTTTCACCTTATGACAGCAGCATCGGACACTACTACGAGACGGGCCACTACAATTACAGGTTGATAGAATATACCCTGGCCTTCATAATGATGTTAGGCGGAATCAACTTTCTGATTCATTACCGCATCTTGACAAAAGATTTTAAGGCCCTTTGGGATAATGTTGAAATTCGATACTGGTGGCGGCTCATAACTGTTTTTGTGATTATCATTATGATCGAGCGTCTATACAGGACAGGCGCTTTTGAAGCCCTCTTCACCCGTGGTGTCGCTGTGGACCTCGGAGAAGTTGAGCGATCATTCCGGCACAGCTTATTCCAGGTGATTTCTATCCTCACAACGAGCGGTTTTACCACGATGAATATCAGCTCTGATTTTTTCGGTGTCGCGGCTAAGCAATTGTTTCTGGTTATGATGGTTATCGGTGGCTGTGTTGGTTCAACGGCGGGCGGCTTTAAGGTTGTACGTATTGCTATACTTAATAGGCTGATGTTTAGAGAGATTTTCAAGCTGAGAACCTCCAGCAAGGCATCTACAGGATTGATAATCGACAGGAAAATATTACCTGAGGACGAAGTGCATAGGATTGCCGCTTTGTTTTTTACATGGATGGCATTATTGCTTTTTGGAGGAGTGATTACTGCTCTGTTTTCAAATCATGGTCCCTGGGCATCATTTTCAGGGATGTTTTCCGCAATGGGCAATATAGGCCCATGCTATATCTCGGGCCCGGATATGATAGAGATTCATCCTGTTGTGAAGCTAACGTATATTTTTGGCATGCTTGCGGGAAGACTGGAAATTTTGCCGGTATTACTTTTGTTTTCAAGGAAGGCCTGGAGATAAATGGTCAAAGTAACAATCAATTAGAATATTATCCATAATTGGAGGTAATAAAAATGTATATTGTTATCACTGGGGGCGGAATGGTTGGAGGCGGGCTTGTTCGTATGTTACTGGATAACAAGCATGATGTGGTATTAATTGAGCAGAACAAGGAGACCTGTGACAAGTTATATGCCGAAACTGGAGTTGTTGCGATTAACGCGAGTGCTACGAGCATCGAAGCTTTGAATGAGGCGGGTATAACCAAGGCCGATGTCCTGGTTGCTGCAACGGGCCAGGATGCCGACAACCTTGCCTGTGCAATTTTAGCCAAGAGTTTTGAGGTACCCCAAATCATAGTCAGGATGAGAGATCCCGCATATAAAAATGCTTATAAAGTAGCAGGGGTGCATTCAATTGTTCGGATGACCGACCTGATGGTCAGCCAGATAATGATGGATATAGAAAATCCTCAGGTTCGAAGAATAACCAGTATAGGCGGAGGCAAGGCGGATATATTTCTGGTTATTGTACCTGAACATGCAAAAATCGCCGGTAAGAGCATTCAGGACATTGTCGGAAGCCGCCACTTCCCATCTCAGTGTGTCTTCATTGCCGTATATAATAAGAAAACTGAAGAATTCTCAATTCCCAGGGGTCAGCAGGTCATCAATGAAGGTGATGAACTGTTCTTAATCTCTACGGTAGATAACATTAAAAAGGCGGTGGATTTGCTGATCGTTAAAAACAAATCCTGACGTCTGAGTTAGCCTCCGGCCTATCTATAAAGTGGTTGTGTTATTCGACTTTGCGATATTAAAACCGCCCGGTTGAGTATCCTTACCGCTCTGCGAACTATACAAATCCGACTTAATTCTAATAAGGTTGACAGAAATGGCTCTGGAGGTTAAGTTATTGCCAAAATTGAGGTTTTGTTTTTCGACGGTGCTTTTGTTATGAAAATTTCACTGAATTGGTTAAGTGATTATATCGAAACCGGCCTTGGTGCCGACCAAATTGCTGAGATACTGAGCGACCTGGGATTTCCTTGTGAGGGGATAGAACATCTTGATGACGATGTTGTTATCGATGTTGAAATAACCAGCAACCGCGGCGACTGTCTGGGTTATATAGGTATTGCCCGTGAGTTAGCCGCTGCGACGGGCAAAAAACTTAAAATATCAGATATTGAGCTGGACGAGTTGGACAAAGATGTTACGGAATTCGCCGGTGTTGAAATTATTGCCCCGGATTTGTGTGGCCGATATACTGCACGGATTATTGATGGTGTCAAAGTGGCTCAATCTCCGGATTGGCTCAGAAAGCGGCTTGAAGCCATTGGCGTGCGAAGTGTCAATAATGTTGTGGATGCTACTAACTATGCAATGATGGAAACCGCCCAGCCGCCGCACGCTTTCGATTATGCAAAGATTAACGATGGTAAAATAATAGTCAGAAAAGCACTTGCCGGCGAGCGTTTAACCAGCATCGATGGTACACAGTGCGATCTTAATACTGATATGCTGGTTATCGCCGATACGCAAGGGCCTGTGGGTATAGCCGGCGTTATGGGCGGACTCGATACTGAGGTTAGCGAAACCACCACCACAATCCTTCTGGAAGATGCCCATTTTGACCCGGTCAGTATTCGTACAACATCCCGCACACTGACCCTTCCTTCGGAGGCTGCATTTCGATTTGAACGAAACGTCGATATCGAGATGGTGGACTGGGCCTCAAAACGTACTGCACAACTGATAACTCAGTTCGCGGGCGGAAAAGCGGCCAAGGGCGTGGTTGATATTTATCCTAAAAAATCCGAGAAGAAAGAGGTAACACTCCGGCTTTCACGCTTAAATAAGTTGCTTGGTATCAATATTCCTTGTGAAGAGGCCTTGAGAATTCTCTCTGCTTTAAATTTCAAGCCACAAAGCAGGGATGATGTGATACTATGCTCGATACCTTCCTGGCGAAGTGATGTTTATCGGGAAGTTGATTTAATTGAAGAAGTCGCCCGTGTTTACGGCTACGGCAAAGTACCAACAGAGCGAAGAATCAAAATAGAAGTCGTACCGGTCGATGCCCGTCAGAAGCTGATTGAGTCCCTTGGAACATATCTTAACGGGTGCGGCTTTTATGAAACGATAAATGTTGACTTTGTTGATAATTCTGTTGCCGAACTCTTCTCAAAGGAAGATGTGAAGGAACATCTGGCCGTAAAAGACGTATCAAGAAAAAGCGCAAATATTCTTCGCCAAACTCTTATTGGTTCTTTGCTGGGTGTTTTGAGAACAAATCTTAACGCTGGGAATATACCGTGCAAAATATTTGAGATTGCGGATACTTTTGTGCCGAACCATGAGCAGGGCGATGGGCTGCCGATTCAAAAGACTAAACTCACTCTTGTTTGTGACAGTGATTTCCGAGACCTGCGTGGTGTTATTGAAGGACTCATAAGAAATATCGATAGAGAGGCAAAAATTGATTTTACTCCTGCCGAGCTTATCTGGGCTCAGACCGGTGCTAAAATAATTGTGAACTCTCGAACAATAGGAACCGCAGGGATTGTTTCGAAAGCGGTGAAAGATAAATATGATTTCAAAGACATCTTACCCTGCGCTGTAGAGTTGGAGTATGAGGAGCTTTCAGCTTTGCAAAGTGGTGCAGTAGAAGTCAAGCCGCTGCCGAGATTCCCGGCAATACAGCGCGACCTTTCGATTATCGTCGATGATAATATCCGCTGGGCCAATATTATCGAGGCTGTCAACAATAAAGCAACCGTTGAACTTGAGGATGTTCAGTTTGTTGGTATATACCAGGGCAAAGGTATTCCGCCCGACAAAAAAAGTGTTACGTTTTCGCTGCGATATAGAGATGAAGATGGTACATTAACGCACCAGAGAGTTGACGGTTTTGAGACTGATATCGTGGAAAGTCTTACTAAGTCTGTTGGGGCAGTGTTGCGAACGGCATAAGGATATTAACGCCGACAGTAAGAGTAAGCTCTAAAATCTTAACATCACGTAAATGTTCCGGCTTGTGATTTGACGATTAGTGCTCGATTTGTGTGAAGAAACGGCATAGAGAAAAATATGTTTTTTGAGTTAGAATTTGGCTTTAGAAAAAATAGCTAAAGAGCCGAAAAACAAGTAAAGAGAAAAGTAGAAGATGTAAGTTATTAGTTTGGATTTTGTTGGTATTTTATTGACTTTTAGTTTTTAATCTGGTATAAAAGATTGTTGCGGGCTAACCCCTGCGGTGTTCGTATAGGGAGTATGTGTTTGAAAGAACCGATACCCATACTCAGGGAAATCAGGTCTTGATGGATCGGGAAAGCCTACTCGATAGGACTCTCGGACACAAGTAACGATTACCCACTTGGAAGTAAAGGGTTCTTTTCGAACGCTTTCTTACGGCACCTGTGGAGGAGCGTCATGCAACTAAGATAAAAGGCCTGTCTTGTTCAGGCCTTTTTTATTTCCTGCATTAAGCTGAGATTGTCGATTAACAGCGGTGTTTACATTTGCCTGACAACGGCTATCGTGAGATTATTTTGTCTTTCTCGTGTTCAGTGAAATCTGTGAGGGTGATTATTTTTTCCTTGTCGATTTCATATAATTTCTATGTATTTTGCTGGACGCTTTATCTTTCCTTCGTTTATCCAGAAGGGACCTCTCATAAAATGCAGACTCTTTCTGGATCTTGAGAAAGTTTTTATAGATATTTTCATCAATAATCCCCTGCTCAACAGCTGCTTTCACTGCGCAACATTTTTCATGTGTATGGGTACAATCATTGAAACGGCATTGGCTGCTGTAAGAAACAATTTCATCAAAAGTTTCCTCTAAACCAGTACCAATAGCAAAATTGCCGAGTTCTCTCATCCCGGGAGTGTCGATGAATATAGATCCTGATTCCAAACGAATAAGATGTCTTTTTGTAGTAGTATGCCTGCCTTTATTATCTTTTTCTCTAACTTCATTCACTTCAAATAAATTTTCACCAAGCAATATATTAAGGAGTGTAGTTTTGCCAACGCCTGAAGATCCTAAAAGGCAGTATGTTTGGTTTGATTTAAGTTCATTTTGTAAGGCTTTTATCCCATAACTGGTCACATTGCTAATTGGAAAAAACAGATATTTGTTATTAAATCGTTTCATCTTGTCATTGATTTTGGAAAGTTCATGAGATGATATCAAATCCGTTTTACTTAATACAACTATTGGTTGGATTTCACTCTCATTGATCATGACTAAATATCTTTCTAATCGATTTAAATCAAAGTTTGAATCGACAGACTGCATGGCTAATGCATAATCGATATTTGCTGCGATTAGTTGAAACTCAACTGCTTTGCCGGGGTCTTTACGTTTTAATAATGATTTTCGAGGTAAGATGCCATGTATTATTGCGGTAGATTTATCGTTAAAACATTGTATGAAAACCCAGTCGCCTACTGTTGGATAATCTATGCTATTTTCAATATTAAACACAAACTTACCTGATAATTCTGCAATTATAGTACTATGACCACCGCAGACTTTATAACTGCTTCTATTTACTTCGATAATCCTGGCTATGGAAAAATCATCTTTTATATATGATTTACTTTTATCTTGAAACCATTCATCAAAGCCTAATTGTTCAAGTGCTTTTGTATCATTTTCAGAAAATTTGTTTATATCTTTTGATTGTTCTTCTTGTTTGCTTGACATCTTAAACTCCATTTGATCGCTGCTGGGCATCTTTTCAAGTAGAATATCAAAATCAAGGATAAAAATCTAAGATAATCTGTTTCAGTAACCTTCGTTGGTGAACTCTATCGACCCATGCCCATGGTAGGGGGACGCTCATACGCTCTGCATCCTTAGTGTTACGTTACCAACCGGCCGACTGTAAACAAACTGACACTGGAGTGCTCAAAGTTCTTCATGGCTATTTTTACCTCTTTGACGGGGAAATATGGGCAAAGGCAAGGCATTATCGGACGTACCTATTTCGCCAAACTTGTTATTGCTTTGTTTTTAGGGTAAAGCCAATCAGTAGATTGGCCGATTAAAATCAGAGGGTATCTAATGGAGAATCCCTATTTTTCTGATTTGTTAAGATAAGTAAAACAAATGACTTACATTGTGGAGAAATAAAAATGCCAT
>DAOUVA010000169.1 GCA_030667885.1 Phycisphaerae bacterium | reverse complement strand
CGGCTACACGCTGCTGCGAAGTTCCTGTATCAACAGCCATTTTTAATTGGAGAATCGCTTTTTCCGTTTCACCGTGAGTACGATAAAATATTCCAAACTGTGTTGCGCGGCGAACAGGGTCAGTGATACTCGAAAGCACCTGCTCTTCTATTTCTTTGAGTCTTTGCTGCGAAATATTTGCCGGATCAGGTTCGGATATTATCTGCTTATAAACCAGCACTATTGTATTATCAGGAAAATGTTCTAAAAACCTATTGGCCAAACTTTCAGCCCGACTTGCCTGACCTTGCACGATGTAATTTCTGCAAATACCAACAATAGAATCTTGTCCAACAGAATTCGGCTCTACCAGCAGCAGTTTTTCCAGCAGCTCTATCTCAAACCGCCGGTAGTTTTTCAATTCTTCTGTCATTACACCGATACCGGCCGTCAATCCTACAGGCTCTTTTTCTTCAGGTTCTGTTTGCAGGGGTATAAGGTCTGAGCTTTCACGCATTTCCTTTTGTGCCATATTCAGTTGAATTTGTCTGATTCTGGTCTGTGCCAGCGCCAGTCTTAGTTTAATCGTATCGGGCTCATCCTGCATCCTGACCGACAATTCTTTCTCTGCCTCGTCAAATTGCTTTGCTCCGATATAACTTTTGATACGAAGTATTCGGCTTCTCTCAGTAGGCCCAAAATATTCTTCAAATGCGTTTATATTGTACATGGCGTCCGAGAAGTTACCGAACTTCATAATCACATCCACATAATCCAAACGCGCTTCAGGTTTAATTTCGCTAATACCTGAATAGAGCGCACTTACAAGAAATTCTGCGACTACACCAATCTCAGGAGTGTCTTTGAAAATCTTCGCCAGAGTGTAAGAAAGTTGTGAAAATTCGTCGTCTCTCGGCCATGGCGGTTCAGGTGGCTTAAGCGCTTTAAATTTTTCGTAAGCTGTATATAAGTCTTTGATAGCGGTTTCTTTATTTCCCTTTGCAAGCTCGAGCATTCCTTTCCACTTAATAATGAACGGCTCTTCGCCGCTGCCATAAATCTGCTCGATTTCGTGTACGGCCTGCTCAGCACCTGTCATCCAAACAGCCATTTGCGATGTACTATCCGGTTGACCTGGCTCGAGTATCTGCTCGATGTAGCAATTTGCGAGAAAAGCATAAAGCATAAATCTGTTGGTTATATTAGCCCGATGCCGCGGGCCGGGTGTGTCCTGGGCATCCGGTAGAGTAAGCGCATTCTTAGCAGTCTCTATTGCTTTATATATCTGTGGCTTTTGACTATAAAGAGAAAACTTTCGGTAGTATAAATTGGCCGCACTTATCGCATAAACCACATTTTGTTCATCCAGCTTCATCGCCTGTTCAACAGCCTCTATAGCCTTATCAAGCTTTTCCGGGCCCAGCCGCGGACCTGTAAAGGACGAATAGGCCGAATAAAATTGAGACATTGCAGCAAATGCCTCCGCGCTGGAATCGAAATCGCGCACAAGCGACAAATACTCCGGTTCAAGTGCTTTAATCTGTTCCTTCTGCCGGGCAGGATCGCTGTTTTTAGAAAGCATAAGCTTCATTGCCAGAAGATTAATATGTGCTCTCGGCTCAGTCTGGGCTACCTGAACCGCCTGCTCTAAAATTGCCGTTGCCTGTTTTACAGCTTTTTCTCTTTCTTCAGGGCCGCCTCGTGAAGCCAATAGTTCCCCTTTTGTCATTGTAACCATAGCCAAATACCAATAGGCATCTATATTATTTGGCTCGTACTCCTGGACTTTCTTCAAATCATCGACTGCCATTGCAAGCGATTTGTCCCTGTTGGTAACCGCTCCCATGGATGCCATCTCAAGAGCGGCCCTGCCTCTTAGTAGATACAAGTACGGTCCCAGCCGCTGCCGAGAGGTGTCGATTTGTTCTGTTTCAAAGACATCCCACTTTGCCGTATCGGCTCCAAGCAGGTCTGCATCGGCCGCCACTTTCAAAAATTCCGACGCCTGCTTGTGCACTTCCTGCCAAGGACCGCCAACACTACTGTCAGACAGTATGTAAAAATATTTTAACCGCCCAAATCGAGCTTTCGCATTATTGGGATTTATTCTTATTATTTCATCCCAACATCCCAATACAAAGGGCCATTCCTTATCCTCAACCTCAAGGTACATATCCACCATTTTAAAAAGTACCTCTTCTCTGAGATCGTCGGTTTTTGCGCTCGCATATGCTCCGCGAAAACTGCTTTCAGCCCTGTCATAGTCTTGCTGTTTTATTTGTTCATCCGTTGCCTGTCGTGCTGCTTGCAGAGCATCCTCAGCATCTTGGATAAGTTCCTGCGGATCTCCGCTTAACTGAAACATTACCAAAATGGCCCCCAAGGCAAGAACTACAAAAATCAACGAGCCTATAAGTGCAACTTTTTTATTTAGCCTCCTGTTTGCCATAAATTAAACCCCTTATTGGATATTTTGGATTATGAATTTTCCTTCGTACATCACAACTTACTTTTCCCAGTCAGGCCAGTGTTTTGTTTCTAAAACAGGCAAAATCACAGCCAGGAGCTTTTCACCTGCTTTAATTGCCTGCTCTTTGCTGGGTGGAATCAACGTCTGATTAAAAACCAGCTCAACCTTGCAAAAATACGAATATTTCCGGAAAAGGTTCTTATTCAAAGCTATTCTGGCTTCTTCTCTGGAAGCCGCATATTCTCCATTAACCTTAAATAAGTACAAAACCGGGAATTTTTCACCTCTTTGCCAGAGGTTGGCTTTCGTACTGCCAAAAACAAGATGTTTTCCTCGCAATTTTCTTTCAAACCCGGCATTGTTGTTTATTTCCAGCGTTACACTGTCTGATGCCAATCTTTGAAAGCCTCCACCGGCATAGCACTCTTCCGGTACATGCGGCACTCTGTCAGGAAGCTGGTAATAAGTAATAAACATCATAAATTTTTCAGCCGCACTATTATCTGCCGCTTCGGTGTCTTCCAGAATCCACTGGATGTAATCTTCGGTCCCTAATGCTGTGATTATTTCCTCGTTCTCAATTTTTAATTTTGATATTACTCTGTAAGAAACTAAATCACTTTCATCCAGAAAGTCAAAAGATTTCTTCAACGGCAGCGCTTCCTTTTTTAAGTACACTCCGAAGCTTTTTACAGCTATCGACATACCGGCCCCGGCTGTCGTAAGCACCACGACACATATCAAAAAAGCCGGCTGAAAATATACCCGTATATTGTTTCTAATATCCCGCATCACTTATTATGCCTATGAACCACAATATCTTCGTTCACTATGTCACTGCCTTCAATAAATAAACTCGACATAAACCACGCCAGAAAACCATATAAACCAAATGCCAAAGGTAACATCATAAATCCCAGGCCGTCGTGATAGATTCCCTGTGTGTATTTCGGATGTATCAGCACATAAATAAACCCCGTTACTGTAACCCGCACAATATTACAGAATATCGCTATAGGTATTGTGCTAACTAAAAGAACTAATCGCTGCCATAAAGGTCTGTGGTGCAGATATGCCATTGCAACGCCCAAAGCCAAAAAGGCCATCAACAGGCGCATCCCGCTGCAGGCCTCAGCGACATTAAGCGAAGGCTCCAGTTGCCGTCCCTTATAAATCACATCTATAACAACGCCGTTGACAGTGGCTTCCATCCCGCCGACCAGATTCAGTAATGCAGTTGCTACAGAAGCAGCAAGATGCCGCATCGGCATAGTAAGGCTAACATAGTATCTACGAGGCAATGGCACGGCAAAAATTAAATAAACTATCGGCAGCCATGTATATTTAACAAGGCGCCATCCACCCAAAAACAACACAATCGCACCAAGCGTCGCTATCATACCAATGGGTCTTAGGTATCCGTACTGAAGTTGAACAATATTGAAGGGATAAAACAAAACTCCGCATATCAGGAAAAACAGACCAATATAATTTGGTTTTAACTCATTATTTCGAACTGAGCGGAGAATCTCTTCTTTGTGCTGGTTAATGAAATATAAACTGAACATCGGGATTAGAAACCCATGCGACCAACTGCTGTCCGTAAGCCATCTGTGGATAATGGTCTGAATCTCATCGCGAAAAAGATAACAGAACAGTATTCCTATGATAAGAATTTTAATGTAATTATGCAGCCCGAGCCGGCTCCAGTGCTGTTTTTGAAGCGGTACACTCGCTTGTTGTATTTGATTATTCATTGTACAACTCTTAGCATAATCAGGCCTATTTGCAACAGAAGAGATGATATCGTACACCATAGTGAAAATTAACAGCTATTAATTAAAAAAAAACAGAACTGTCGAGTTCGGCAGTTCTGCACTTTCCGCTTTAGGCTTTTCTTAGAACCAGCCCGGTAAAGGTCTGCTGGTGCCAAAGTCTCTATCTGCAAAATTACGGTCATAAACAAACCCAAATCCATAAGTAGCCCTGAAGGCATTTCGTAAAATTGCCCGCCATCTGGAAGTAGGATGCGTTCCGACATTGATTAAATCATTCGGCTTTATAAAGATATCCGGCAGCTCACAGCTGGCTATCTTATCCAGATCCAGCATTACTATTTCTTCATGATCTCTGCCTATCCTTCTTACTACCTCGACGCGTTTAGGCCAAGCCAAAGGTCCCAAACCGCCCGCAGCAGCTATAGCCATCTTCAAAGTCATTGGTCGTCCCGTCATATTAAAATAACCCGGACGGTTTACATGACCCATTATGCAGAACTCACCAACAATATTAACCGGAACATGTATAGTATCGCCGGGCTTTATCACAATATTATATCTGGAATCACCGGAAAGTAACCTGTCAGCCGGAATTCTCAAAAGGCGAGTCCCGGTACCGGGCTCTCGTTTTACTCCCGACATCTCATATGGGCCGGTCGGCGGTTCTCCGGATTCAATCTTAATAACAGGCCTGACAGGTTCAGTCTGCTTTGTAGAAGTAGGCGTACCCACTTGAACAGGAATCCACTGGCCATCCTTTAATTTCCACTCAATATGTCCGGGCTGTTCTTTCTCTTGCGTTGGAGTTGGAGTTGGTGTTGGTGTTGGTGTTAAACTCGGAGGCGGTGCCTGCGAATCGCTTTGAACAGGAACCCACTTGCCGTTTATTAATTTCCACTCGATATGACCGGATTCTTTCGAAGCCAACTGCTCATTTACCACTTTTGGAGCAACCGGCGCCGATGATGCCAGTGCTTGCGGACGATTTATTCGCTGATTTGTCCACTTGTCGGAACGAGCCAGTTCCTGAAAAGACTCTCGAGCATTGTCAACATCTACTCCCCCATTCAACCATTTTTTTTGATTGCGAGAACGTTTTTCCAGAGTCTTTAGAATGTCCCTAACACTTACAGGCTCATCCACAGTTTCCGGAGCAGCCGGCGCGGGAGTGAAAGCCATTGAATCCCGGGGGCTTACTCGCTCATTTAATCTATTTTCGGAACGAGCCAGCACTCGGAATGATTCCATTGCGTTTTCGACATCTACCTGCCCGTTTAACCACATTTGTTCACGCCGAGAGCGACGCTCTAAAGTATTCAATATGTCATTGACACCTATCGGTTCTTGAGCAGATGGTTGCAATCCAGTCTGGGAGTCCACCCGACCGGGATTTCGATTACTCGGCCATTCAAAGGCTTTCGGCATTCCAGCCGCTTCCCAATCATCCGTTGCCATCTCAGATGAGGTTATAACTACTTTACTCTCAGGCCATTGATACCCATATTGTGCACGAGGCGAGGAAGTCTGCTCCATTCTGTGTGATGGGGCGGCAGTTTCGGGTTCAATAATTTCCAGCTCAAGTCCATCAAATCCCGGCTTAAGAGGTTCATGCCCTGCAGCCTTATTGCCATCGGAAAAACGTGAAACAAAAATATAGCTTACGTTAAACTGCCTTGGCCCTCCTGCCGTCGCAAGCGCATCGGTCAGCCTGAAATTATATCGCGGAATAGGGTATCTGCCCGGAAGGGGAACACCATCGCCTAATATTGAAAAAGCGCGCTGCTGAGAGCCGGACAAAGTTACAATAACCGACGGATTCTTTAATTTATCCAATCCACTCGGCGAAAGGGTTTGCCTTATTTGTTCTTCAAGCTGCGTTTCACTCAATCCCGCAGCTTCAATTATTCCAACTTCCGGTATGGATATTCTGCCGGTTTCGGTAACGACATAATTGCTAACAAATTGAATGCCCTCTTGAAGCAACTCGAAGATAGCCACAGTGATAACATCACCCGTCATGAAAACATAATCAGACTCGACAGCCACCGTATCTACAGGCATTGGCTCTTCGGCCTGTTCCCAGGCTACCGTTGTTTCCTCGGCCACACCTAATGAATCCAATATGACATTGACGGCGGGAACAGGACGAAACCTTCCCACCTGTGTCGGGTCAAAAAACTTGTTGCCGCAGCCAGATGAAATTGTAATAAATAGTAAAAAGGAAGCAACGAACAAAAGGCGGCCGGTTTTGCCAATTGTTTCGATTCTCAAACGCGATTTATCACGTCGAAAACCCAGCCTCTTACTTCTGCCTTCACTTCCAGTTTGCATCCCGTCCATAGCAATAAACTTCCAAAAACAACGAGCTTTACTCTGCCCAAAACCCATAGACAGCTAAAAACACACCTCAACTCGGAAATTTATCGGTTTAATACTTTGCTCGCTTAACTTTATTTGACGTCTATAAAGGCAATCTAACAAAGTCAGACAAGCAAATTACTATCAATATTCATATATCCGCAAAAACGCCGATTTCCTATAACTTAGGCACAATAAAACAAAATCTTAACAAGAGGCTCTCAACTATTTACTTATCACATCTATATATTTATAAAGCACTTATGAAATATGATGATTCTATGGCATAATCGCTGATGTGTTGCCCGCCAATAATTAAATCCCCGTCAATTCACTCATATTTCGGGAATATAGAGTTTGTTCCGAGCCGTCTCTTTATCCGGGGCCGATAATTACTGCAATACCAATATAGACAAAAAGATCAATCTGATGGGAATATTTTGCTAATACCGATAAAAATTGTGAATGGTGAGCAGAATAAATCAAACGTAATGCAAGATGTTAACTTTGGAGATTTCGAGTTCTTATCAGAAAAAGTATCATACGGTGACAGTTCTATTGATAATTGTCTGCCAAGCGAAGATATAATCTCTCTATAGCTCGAAAGCAAGAAATTGCCAAAGTTCCTCAGAGCCTTGCTATAATGACTACTCAACTCATATGCAGCAGAGTATTACTTTGAGCGCTTCACGGTGTGATTATCTATTTTAACCAACCGCTCCTGCAAATTGCCCCGTGCGTCGGCTTTAAATATCTCTATCCTGGCTGGTACACGAACACCATTTTTTTCTACTTCTGTATAGTCATAACCGCGAACCGCAAAATTACCATTTCCGCTCATAAAGTCAAACAAAAGCATATCGATTAAAGAGCTGTCCCTGTCCTGATAGAAAACCGCCTTAGATAAAACAGTAGCAGGTTCGGAATCGAGTTCGGTTCCGGCAACCGGTCTGCTTAGTCTGCTAATCGGGTAATACCATTGTCCCTGGATTCTGAGCCCGGTGGTTTCTTTGGAAAACTCAGCCGACTCATCTAAAAAACGTGCCGGTATCGTCATAACACTCAATATCATTTCAGCAAAATGATTACTGCCTATTACGACCGGCAGGGCAGCACTTTGCCCGCCTTCCTGCAATACATCGAACTTGCCTCTCGATAACTGCCAGACAAACCTGCCCTGCGGCTCCTGAGCTGAAATCTGAATGGAATTCGACCAGGGATAAACCACATGATGCTGCTCAGTCAGGTGGAAACTACCGTCCGGCTGATAAAAAGTTACTACACAATCAAGCTGTAGCGCTTTTGTTCGGGTCCATGCGTTCCAGCCACCAACTGCTTCAATCGCTTTAACAACATAATCAGGCGGAACAGAAGTCATTTCAATATCCGGTCCGGAGTCTAAAACAACAACTGCTTCTTCCTTGTATTCCCGCTGACACCCTGTGAAGATGAAAGCAACTACAAGAACCATCCATATTGTCTTTGAGAACCTATTGTCCATTTGATTTCCCTTAGCCTCCCATTTCCTATTTTGCATTTTAGTCCTTACGCTTCACATTTTCCATCGCACGTCAAATTTGCAAGTTGCTCCATCAGAGCATACCTTTGAGTAGCATCATTGCCGGCAAGTTTGATTAACTGCGCCGCCACTTCGGGGTTGGATTGCTTTAGCGTTCGATAACGATTTTCTCCGTAAGCATATTCTTCGAAGTCTCCCGTAGGAGGCTTCGAATCAAGTTGCAGAGGATTTTTGCCTTGCTCTGTAAGCCGCGG
>DAOUVA010000403.1 GCA_030667885.1 Phycisphaerae bacterium | reverse complement strand
GCAATGTTCTCAATAAATTCATCGCTCATATACGGCGGACCCGCTGGAGGGGCCGCCTTAGTATCGCCCCGTGCTCCCATGTCAAAGATGCACAGACCGCCAATACCTTTTTCACTGAACTGCTTCAATTCGCTTTCAAGGTAGTTGCGGTTTACGTATCCATTGAGCCATAGCCAATACGCAGATGGCTTAGCGGCTTTAGGGGGGCGTAGAAATCCGGCAACCAAGGGATTGGTACCATTTGTTTTTTCAGCCGCTCGTGCCTGTATTGGGATTGATAAGATTACAAACAGCAGCAACAGGTTAATAATATTAGTGTATTTCATGTTCACTTATCCTCCGATGTAACAATCACACTTTCTATGTTCAGTATTTCGGCGATCTGTTGAATTGTTCGGGCATGGTGTCCGACGCCAAGTGCAAAATGATGGGTCGGTCCTTCGGCCACCCACTTTTTAAGAAATGAGCGGACGTCAGGTTTGAAGAATCCCCTTGTATTCGTATTGCCGGTAGGAGGTATGGGGCCGTGTACACTTTCGCCTTCTGCGAGAATAAATTTGAACCGGCCGTTGGCGGTTAGGCCGATGCTGAGAATAGTAATCGGGCCTTCTTTGATCTTAAATTCGACGCTTGCTCCGGCTCCTGGTTTTCCGTGATATTTGGAAAGACTGCGAAGAATTGGTTTGCTGTCGGCAATATTTATATGATGCGGCCCATCGTGGCCGACCAGTACAAAACCTTCGTTGAAATCGATGGGGTGGAATTCGGCGAAGCTTCCTCCGATATCCAGTCGGTCCATAATCAGCATGGCGATGCAGGTTTTTAAATCAGACTCACCGCACATCGGGAAGCCCGCGGCGGTGAGCAGAGAATTGCCTACTATCAGATTAGTAACCAATTGGCGCAGCGGACTGCCCTCTTGTCCTTCGTAATAGTAGGCCAGGGCGTCCAGATTATTTGTATCGATGAATTTATCCAAGGTTGCCGCCACATGGGCGGCAATCTGGAGGTCATTTTCGGTCAGTTTTTCCGTGATGGGGTCGGATTTCGGATCGGGTGTTTCGAAGAGATCGAGAATTTGTGTTTTTTTGTTATTTATTTCCTCTTCGGTGACAGTACGCTGGAACTTCAGGAGTTCATCGGCTTCTGTCTGAACTATGTGACAGCCAAACGCAGCGGTCAGCGCAGTATGGTCCGTCTGCATATCCAGCATATTTTCGATGGGATGGCCGAAATGACCGATGCGTGCCCGTTTAAGGTCATGCAGAACCATCGCGATATTACACCATTGGGAGATTTCATTGTCTGCCACCGGGTCATCCTCAAGGGTGCCGAGGATAACGGGGGGCGGCTTTTTGCCCATGCGGATTGCTACACCAGTGAATTCGGGGACAGCGCAGAAATCATCATTGCACAACTGCATATATGTGGAGGCCTTGGAATAGTCCAGGGCTTTTAAGGGCTGAAGCGCGACCAAAACCAACGGAACATCCAGCCCGCGAATGATTGCTCCGAATGACGTCGATGTGGCATAGGTGAGCATGTGGCAGAATACCAGGTCAAGGTCTGCGGCTCTTAGCTTTGGTAACATTGCATAGGCAGAGGCGGCATCGTCTGCGATGCCGAAAGACGTTACCTGCACTTCTTGGGCTTTCACCCGGTCGATGAAAATATTAAGCTTATTTGTAAGTTCATCAAGCAGGCCGTCGAACTGGGACCAGTATTTATGAAAACCAACTCCGAAAATACCAATGTTAGCCGTTCTTTTTTTTCTTCGTGTTACGTTCATACTTTTTGCTCCTTACTGCCTCTAAACAGCGTGTTCTCCAGCGCGGATTCAGGGGGCTTTGGAAAGAAGATACTGGCTATGGCCCCTGTGATGAAGGTGGGAATGATGGTAAAAGCCCCGAACCACCATTTAGGGATATCTGTTAAAATCCAAACGAGTGCCAGGCATACAAGTCCAACCGAAAGTCCGGTCAGAACTCCCGGCAAATTCACGTGCGGCATAAACATCCCGAGCAGATAAATGGCCAGCAACATACCCAACGAAGTCCCGGCGATTACCCCGATAATTTCAAAGACCGTATCGCCGAGAACGGGAACAAGTATAGCCGCACCGATAACCACTATACCAAGTACAGAAGTAAGAATTCTGCCAATCCTTAATGGCAGTTCCTTACCGGACAACCAGTCGTAAACAATGACAGATGTCACCCCATTGATTCCGCTGTCTATGGTACTCATGGCCGCGGCAAACAAACCGGCCAGTATAAGCCCGACCAATCCCACTCCTGGCAGTTGCGTGGATACGAAATAGGGCAGAATTTGATCTTCTTTTGCAATTGCGAGACCGGCAGCAGGCAAACCATCGCCACCCGGCTGACTGTAAAAGGCAAACAGCGCTGTGCCGACCAACAGAAAGAGAAAGCCAAGGGCGGAGTTGATTACGGCACTAAGGATAACCATACGTCGCCCTCCAGCCAGGCTGCCGGCACAGACATAACGCTGAATCATATTTTGAGAGACTGCGTAGCCGGGCAGATACATGAACAGGCCAAAAGCCGCTGCCGTGAATACGGTATTTCTACCTGTGAAATTCTCCGGCGCCAGAAGATTGGCGTTGAGGTGGAACATTTGGAATTTATTGTGTTCCGATGCAATCGACCAAAAAGCCGACCAGCCTCCATCGATACGGCTTACGGCCAGGAACAAGACGGCTATGATTGCTCCGCCAAGAACGACCGCCTGCAGGACATCAGTCCATATCACAGCTTTCAAACCTCCCATTACCGTGTAGAGGGTGGCGAAGGCCCCGATACCTATGAGCGCCCAGAAATACTGGGCTTCGGTGAGTCCCATCACTGTTTGCAGGGTAAGGGCCACCGCGTAAAGCATTGTCCCCATCCAGCCGATTGCGTACACGCAGTAGAGGCCTGAGCCGATTTTCTGCACGGGCGGACCAAACCTTCGCCCCAGATATTCGTATCCGCTGCTGACCTTAAGGCGGACGAACATCGGTACGAAAATCCACCATAGAATGGGGGTGATGACAAAGGGGATGAACAGGATGGTCAGATAGAAGCTGAAGTCCTGATAGGCACCTCGCTGAGGAAGCCCCAGGAAGGAGATGGAGCTGAAACTGGTGGCGAACATCGAGACTCCGACCACGAACCAGTTCATGTTCCTGCCACCGAGAAAATAGTCTTCGTTATCCTGCTGGCCTCTGGCACTTCTGATAGCCAGGCCAAAGACCACGGCAAGATAAGCGGCGCATACGCACCAATCTATGAAGCTCAAATCGGTCATGAAGTTGAGAACCAACAGTAGAGACAAAACCAGAGAAGTTTCCTATATAATAACACTCCCTATCTTATAGAAAGGCGCCTGGATAAGTCAAGGCATAATTGGGATTTGGTTGAGATGTGGCCGATTTCCGTGTACCCAATCAAGTAGAAATAAGAGGTTCTGGTAAGATTGTGCAGTTATGACTATTTTTCATCCAACAGTATCGTTTTTTCCGTTACCAAAAAGGTGTCCTTGTACACTTATATATAGATGCTATCTTCTTTGAGAAAGGTAAGGTTACATGAGAAAAGAGACTAATTTTGAAGAGTTTTTTAGAACAAGGAAATGTTTCATTGGGTATTAGTATAGTTAGGCGGCAAGTGACAGGTTAATTTGGAAGATAATGGCCGAAATCTTGAATTACTGACAAAAATTTGGTATCATGGAATCGTCAAAAATAAAGTAATGTAATAAAATTGATGGCAAATAAGGAATTCCGGATTACATTTCCAACTATTTTTGAAAAATGTATTTAATTGTAGAACCCCCATACCGATAAGAAGCACATGTTAGTGGTTCAATCCTGTGGGTTAGGGAATTATTATGCTGAAAAAGTTTTTTGCATTTCTATTATTTTTCTTATTTGCCATCAATAATAATCATGCCCGGCCCTTAAACCAACCAGGGCTTACCAGTTTCATTATCGTATTGAAAGAGCCATCTCTGAGCAGGAGTGCATTTGATGAACGGGGGAACTCCTTATATAAGGGAATTTCAAAACGTGAGAATCGGCGTGTCGAACGCGTGGTAAGGCGTCGCAGGAAATTGCAAGAGAACCTCAGCAATTTTGAGAATCGATTAAGAAAACTTTCTCCCGATATCGTTCCTCGGCGTC
Organism: Phycisphaerae bacterium; assembly: GCA_030667885.1. GTDB lineage: Bacteria > Planctomycetota > Phycisphaerae > Sedimentisphaerales > Anaerobacaceae > NIOZ-UU13. Next base: position 555 of record DAOUVA010000403.1, on the reverse strand, counting down.
GATTTACCGGTCTTATCAATGGCCTATCTCTGGAGATGCCGGGTAGAATCGCGTCAAGAATACGATCCTTACCTGAGGTATTAGCAATAGTTCCGAACCGGAAATACAATCGGTTTTTAACTACAAGCAATGATCTTATGAGTGCGCCTTTAGCATGGCAGCTAATTGGTGGACCATCACTTGCCGGACAAGGAATCAAGATAGGTATTATCGACACGGGGATAGATAACACCCACATAATGTTCAATGACGAAGGATATGAACTTCCCGACGGATTTCCGCTTGGTGATACGAATTTTACAAACAATAAAATTATTGTGGCACGTGTTTTCACTAAGCCTGGAGACTCGGTTGAAGATTCGACTCCCCGTGACAGGGATGGACATGGAACACATGTAGCATCCTGCGCAGCAGGAAGTTTGAATACTATCTCGCCTTTGGGATTAATTTCAGGTGTCGCCCCTAACGCCTATCTGGGAAATTATAAGGTTTTCACAAGTGATTTTACGACATTAGAACAAATCATTGGCGCACTTGAGGCCTGTGTGGAAGATG
>DAOUVA010000369.1 GCA_030667885.1 Phycisphaerae bacterium | reverse complement strand
TGTAATAAGCCCCTGCACATGCATCCGCTTTTTACGACAATGGATGTTTACGGACATGGCAGGCCGACGCGGATTGCAGGCCTTGATGAATCCGCTAACATTGACAAATATGTCGAGAAGCTACCGGTTGCGGAAAGTATTAACCTCCATGTCTTTGAAGTCCCGTGGTTTAAGCGTTATCTTCCTGAGATAATTGAAGAGCACGCTAATGCCTATAAAAAAGTCATCAAAAACTATAAGGCGCTTTTGGCTGATGATACCGGTAAGGATGTGGAAATAGGGGGGTACAGCAGCTTTTTCAGCAGCAAGAAAAACACTCAATAAAAAGCCCTTTTTATTTCCTGTTATGGCAATTGACAGGATACCTCGATTGTGGAAAATAAATCCCGAGCGGTGGTAATTCCTTCCAGGTCGGTAATGATATGTTTGACATTTTGAAATTGCTCTGTCCTGCCTATCAGTTGAGGGCTGCTATGGCGGCCGGGGGATGAGGTTATTGTTCCTCGGTAAATAATAGAAGGCTGTCCGTTTCCCTGCCGGTCTTGTTTTCCATCTTGTCGTTTAACCGGGAAAGCATCGTTATAGTCACCGGATACGTTTACTTCGACAAAGTAGTTCCAGAGGCTTTTGGAGGGAACGAGAGCTTCAACTGCAACATCCACTTTGGGGGTTGCCCCGGTGACTGCATTTATTACGGGATTTTCCAAGGTTGGGTAGCTGCGGCTCTGAGTTTCAATATTCCAGCGGCTTACCCAATATGGCAGAGATACGGTGCGAACAACATCGCTTCCCCAGTCACCGGTACCTGTTTTAGATGTCACCCAGAGAGTGCGAATTGTTCCTTTAGCTGCTTCCTCCAGCCAGAGGGCAAACTGCGGAGGTTTTTTATAGTGTGACTTTGTATATATATCCGGGTCCAGCATCAGGTCAAATCTTAATGTCACCTGTTCGGCGGTATTCGCATTTTCTTTGTCACCGATATTCAGGATATGTTTTGCTAAAAGTCGGCCTAATTCAATTGCCTCGGTGCCTCTGAAATGGACATTTTTTCCTTTCCACCATTGCGAATACAAGCCCTCGTTATTATTTTTGACGAACTGCCATTGGTCACAAATTGATATTTCCGGGTGACGTTTCATTACCTCAGAAGCCCATGGATTCAAATATCTTTTCATTACACCAGCTTTTCGGTGAGGAGCTTTGCCGTTAATAAGCTCACCGGCAGGTACGAATCCATTTGGGACAGGGCATGTTGTTACCCAGATAAGTTTCGCACCGGTGGATTTCAGTTTTGAGATAATAAATTCCAGATTATCCTGGTAAATTTCTTTGGAATTTCCCGAATCCCAATGGCCGAAGTTGAATGTAATGACATCCCAGTGCCGGCCTTTGACCTGGCAGGCTCCCAGCCAGTTTACGATATTCTTTGCCCCTTTAGCCGATGAGCCGCAGTTGGTAGGGGGGTGATGGATGTTATATTTCCCTTTGAGTGCCTCGCATAAGCTTTTGTAATAATTAATTGATATCGAATCCCCGATGACCAGTAAGCGGGGGAGCTTTGGATTGTCACTGATTGTCTGGTTATCTACAGGCGTTAAATGGAGTTCACCGGCGGTTGTAACGAACGGCTGGATAAGAATACCAAGGAATATAATCAGCCAATATGTACTACTCTTTATTTTATCCGACATATCAAGACTTTCCAGAATTAACAAACTTTCGGTGGTTTCAACACTCTGCTCAACCATGAATATTATCTCAGAAAAGAGTCGGCATTTCAAGTATTGAATGAAACGAATTCGTACCCTGAAGGTGACGCCAAAATAGTTTTGAGTCGAGTGGCTGATTAGGATATCATGGGTTATAATGTGCATAGCATTGATGATAAACATATCTAAATGGGTAGTATAGATTAAGAGGAAGGCGAAGAGTAATGTTAAAACAAACCAGAAGAGAGTTTCTTAAAGTCGCTGGTGTTGCCGGCATCGGTGTCTCGAAGGTATTAGCCGGGACTAACACAGAAAAACCGGATATCAAACCTTCAAAAAAGAAACTGATGTCAAAAATCCGCGTTGCACAGGTAAAGGTTTATCCGGAAAAAGGCAATATGAGAGCGAACCATAGGAGCCTGATGAATATACTTTCGGATATCGAAAATAATCATGATGTGGATATTGTAGTCACCCCGGAGGGTTTTCTGGATGGGTATGTATCGACGGAGAAATCTGTAACAAAAGGCGATATGGTCAAGTATGCGATTAATCCTCTAACTTCGAGGTACACGCATGTAGTTTCGGAGTGGGCAAAACGAAACAAGGCGTGGTTTTTTTATGGCTGTACGCGCAAGGTTGCTAATGGGGTATTTAACACCACCTTAATATACAATCGCACTGGTGAGCTGGTTGGAATGTATGATAAGCTCCATATCCAGACACATGATTACAAGTATATGCCGGGTAAGCACCTTAATGTATATGAATCTGATTTCGGCTTGTTCGGAGTGATGATCTGCGCTGACCGCCGCTGGCCGGAAACAACACGGACTCTTACCCTTAAGGGAGCAAGGGTAATTTTCAATCCGACTTATGGGATGCATGGGGATTTGAATCTCTGCATGATGAGAACAAGAGCCTATGAAAACGGGATTTTTATAATATTTACCCATCCCGGACAATCGCTCATTACCGGCCCGAACGGAGCTGTAGTATGCAATAATAAAGACAAAACCCAGGCATACACCGTTACTGAGATCGACCTTTCGGCGGCGATGGCGGATAAGAGCGGGCATATTGTTGATCGTCGAACGGATGTTTACAGGTTATAACCCAAAAATGTTTGTAGTTTTGCGAAGAATTTGATAACTTAGTGTTCTGGAAGGTTCGTGGTTGTCTCGAATCTATGCTTTGAGGAAAACCCGGCTAATATTTTTAGGAGGAAGAAAAATGAAGCGATGCCTCTTGACAGCAATTATCAGCGTGCTGGCCGTTAATTCCGTGACCTTTGCGGCTAATCAGCAAAACTCGATTCTCGAACGCATTGGAGTTGAGCGAGGAATTTGTGTATTGCTTGGTGACCCGGCCTGTGAGCTTGCGTTGGAACTAGTGCGTGAAAGCGATCTGCTGATATATATGCAGTTACCACTGGCGAAAGATGTGGAAAAGGTACGCAGGATAGCCAATGATGCGGGCTTCTATGGTACACGTATTTTTGTGGACAAGGGAGCGCTGGAGAAATTACATCTGGCCGACAACATTGCCGATGCCGTTGTAGCAGTTGGCAGGGCAAGGCGTGTGTCCCGGGAAGAGGTACTGCGAGTACTTCGGCCCGAAGGAAAAGCATTAATAGGACGGAAAGTTCTAAGCAAACCTTTTCCGGAAGGAGTAGACGATTGGAGCCATCCTTATCATGGTCCGGACAACAATCCGCTTTCGCAGGACAGCCTTATCCGTGCGCCATATATGACACAGTTTCTCGCTGATCCTCGTTATGGTCCTGCGCCGCAGTTAGCCGTAACCGCCGGCGGCCGCCTGTTCAAAGCATTCGGTCATGTTGCCTGGCACGAGCGTGAAGAAGCTTTTCTGAACACGCTGGCAGCGTTCAACGGATTCAACGGTACGATGCTCTGGAAAAGACCCCTGCCGGAAGGTCTCATGGTCCACAGAAATACGATGGTTGCAACGCCGGAAACGCTTTTCTTAGGTGACGACAAGTCTTGTAAACTTATCGATACTGTCACCGGCGAGACAAAAGGCGAAATCATTCCGCCGGTGAGCATGGCGGGAGGTACGTTCTGGAAGTGGATGGCGCTGGAAGATGGCGTCCTTTATGCTCTCCTCGGAGAAGCCGAGCAGAAGGACGAAACGATGCGGTGGAAGCGTCAGGCTCACGGCTGGCCATGGGAAGGAATATCAAAAGGCTATAACCAGTCCGAGCAGCCCTGGGGATTCGGTCGTAATATCTTAGCCATCGATCCGAAGACCAAGGAAGTTTTATGGCACTACCACGAAGATGAACCAATGGACGGCCGAGCCGTTTGTATGAAGAACGGGCGGATTTTCGCATTTCAGTTTGGGAGCTATTTGACCTGCCTTAACTCAAAAACGGGAAAGGTTCTGTGGCGCAAGACAAAGAACAACGCGCCTGAGCTATTCAAGACGCTGGGTGAGTACCTTCCCCGTCAGAGCTGGCAAACGAACTGGCGGACAACTGTTTATTTGAAATGTAGTGACAGCGTTCTGTATTTTGCCGGTCCGCAGTTGGGAAAACTGCTGGCCGTTTCCACCGAAGACGGCCGGATACTCTGGCAGCACCCGTATGATAACTTTCAACTGGTCATTTATCCCGAGGCCTTGTATGCAATCAGTGGTCCATGGGGTAACAACTTCAGCAAGAAGTTTGACCCACTGACAGGAGAGGTCCTTGCGGAGCTTCCTACGGGTCGGCGGGCGTGTACCCGCCCAACAGCTACTTCAGACAGTCTCTTGTTCCGGGCCATGGGAGGCACGGTTCGTTTCGATCTTGCCAGTAATCGTCCACGATGGCTATCACCTATGCGTCCTCCGTGTCACGATGGAGTGACGGTAGCCAATGGTCTTCTTTACTGGTGGCCTTTTGCCTGTGACTGCCAGCTTACTCTGAATGGTTTTACCTGCGTTGGCTCGGCTGGCGACTTCGATTTCACTCCAAAAAGTTCCTGGTCGAGTCGGCTCGAGAAGGGAGCCGGCAAAATCACACCGGAACAGAGCCTAAGTGTATCTGATGCCGACTGGCCCACATTCAGGGCAAACAACCAGCGAACCGCGACGAGCAGGGCGGTCGTCCCAGAGACCAGCCGCCGGCTTTGGCTGACAAAGTCATCTGCTGCGAGGAGTGTTCGTCTTACCGCTCCTGTAACGGCCGGTGGTCTTGTCTTGCTGGCCGGCTCGGACGGAGTTGTTCGGGCCCTGGATAGTGACACAGGGCGTGAGCGATGGAAGGCCTTCACCGGTGGAGAGATTCGCATTTCCCCGACTATCTGGA
>DAOUVA010000381.1 GCA_030667885.1 Phycisphaerae bacterium | reverse complement strand
TAATATTCCGCCAGGGCCATCGGATGCTTTTGCTCTTTTTTGGCCGCGTTGCCAATCTTATCCTCACCTTCATCAGCATCGTCGGTCAGATGGCCGACGTCTGTGATATTCTGCACATAGGTAACCTCGTAATTAAGGTAACGAAGATACCTGACGAGTATATCAAAGCTCACATAACTTTTAGCATGACCAAGATGTGAGTGCCCATATACTGTCGGCCCGCAGACATATATCCCGACCCTGCCTTTTTTCAACGGTTCGAATTCTTCTTTTCTTCTTGTCAGACTGTTATAAAGATTAAGTGCCATGGGCAAATACCATCAATAATTATTTATAGTGTTCTTCTTTTCTTTTTTCTCAAAAGCGCCGTAGCCGTAGCGGCCATTGCTTCTCCGGCGCCTACGTCGCCGAGTCCGTCGTTGGTTTTAGCCTTTACGTTCACGGATGTAAAGTCAATACCCAAAATACCTGCGATGCATCTTTTCATCTGGCCTTTCACCTTCTCAAGTCTCGGTTCTTCGGCGTGTATAATCAGGTCAACATTAACCACTTCCCATTTTTTCTCTTCGAGCTGTTCCTTTACAATAAACAAAAGCTCCTTGCTGTCTGCGTCTTTCCATCGCGCCGCGGAGCTGGGAAACAGCGTTCCTATATCGCCCATTCCGCTTGCCCCGAGCAAGGCATCGATAACAGCGTGCAGCCCAACGTCGCCATCGCTGTGTCCCGCCAGACCGGCAGGGTACGGCACGTAAACTCCGGCAAGCATGAGCTTTCTGCCTTCGACCAGCCTGTGGATATCGGTGCCTATCCCGGTTCGATATTCACTCTTCGGTTCCTCTATCACAACGTCCCCTTTGTGCTTGGGATATCCGCCCCGTCAATGCAAATAGCCGTACCGAGCGCTTTGCCCAGTCCCTTGAAAATCGCCTCAGCGATATGATGGCTGTTTGTACCGTAAGGAACGTTTATATGCAGATTGAACTTTCCGTTATTGGCAAAGCTCCGCAGCATCTCTTCGAGGCACTCGACGTCGAAGTCGCCGATTTTATCTGTTCGGTATTCAACGTTATATACACATGACGCCCTGCCCGATAGATCGACGGAAACATTCGCCAGGGCATCCTCCATCGGCAGGGAGCTATGTCCGTATCTGGCGATACCTTTTTTATCACCCAGGGCTTTCAATAGACATTCACCCAGGCATATCGCGATATCTTCGACCGTATGGTGGGCATCGACTTCCAAATCACCTTTGGCCTTGACTATAAGGTCGATTTTGCTGTGTTTGCTCAGGTGCGTGAGCATGTGGTCCAAAAAGCCGACACCGCTGTCAATCTCGTATTTGCCGTCGCCGTCCAGATTAAGCTGTACGGAAACATCGGTTTCTTTTGTCTGCCTGTGAACTTCAGCGGTTCGATTATCCATTGGAATATCCTTCTCTTTTTGCCTCTCACAAGGATGGGCTTTAGCCCATGCTGTTTTTTTCGAGTATCAAGCATCTACGATAAGATTTCTTTCAAAGCAAAAATAAGTTTATTATTTTGTTCGTCTGTGCCTACGGTTATTCTCAGCTTATCGTCAAGGCCCGGCAAATCGAAGTATCTGACATAAATCCTTAGTTCTTTGAGTTTGTCGAAAATCTCGCCCGCCTGGGAGTTTTTGCTCCTGGCAAGCACAAAGTTCGAGAAGCTTTGCGGAACTTCAAATCCTAAATCACGCAGTTGTTCGGTCAAAAAGCCACGAGCCTTCTTTACTTTTTCGGTCGTTTCGCTGAAATACTTTTGGTCTTTTATCGCCGCGGTTGCCACGGCAAGGGCAACCGCGTCAACATTATAGGAATCTTTGACCTTCATCAGGCCTTTTATTAAGTCCGGCTGGGCGATGACGTATCCAAACCGAATACCCGCGAGGCTATAGCCCTTGCTCAGCGAGCGCAGTATAATAACGTTATCCAATTTTTTAACCAGCTCCGTGCAATTAGCCTCGGCGAAGTCCGCATAAGCCTCATCGACGAGTAATACCCCGGATAGCTCATCGGCCAATGAAGCCAATTCGTCAACACCTATAAAGCTGCCGCTCGGGGCGTTTGGGTTGCAGACTATGGTCAGGGCGGCATTGGTGTGGGCCAATTTGCCCGGCAGGTTGAATTCAGCGTCGAACGGAATTTCAATTGTTTCGCAATTCTGCAATTTAGCTAATACGGGATATAGCGAATATGTCGGAACAGGATATGCGACGGGCCGATTGTCATCACAAAATGCTCTAAAAGCGATAGTCAGCAAATCATCACCGCCGTTGCAGCACATAATATTTTCCGGCTCGACACCATTGACCTCGGCCGCCGCCTGACGGAATTCGTTTCCCAGCGGGTCGGGATACCGGCGGAGATGTTCCGGACTGAGTTCAGTCAGCACCTTTAAGGCCGCAGGCGAGGGCGGATAAGGATTCTCGTTTGTGTTGAGCTTTACCACGTCAGTTTCCTTAGGCTGAAAACCCGGCTCGTAACCTTTTACCTTTTCAATATTTTCTCGAAGATACCCCATTATCTGTTCCTAATGTCATTCCTGCGAAAGCAGGAATCTAATAATCAGTGAACTATCTGATTAACTTTCATTCTGAGCGAAGCCAAGAACCTCTTTTCTAACCACTATACGCTAAACGCTGTTTTCCCCGAATTATAAGTAAATTTCGCCAGAAGTGAAAGAGAAGATTTTGCGATTATTCACATTGTCATTCCCATGGAAACGGGAATCCGGCCTGCATTGAGGGGATAATTTCATAGCACCCTCGAACTTCCGGCTACAGCAAAGATTAAAAAATTGTTGTGGATTACTTATGTTTGAATAGCTATGATATATTCAAGCTCTAAAAAAAGGCAAAATATATATAATGCTATGATACACAAAAACTGATTCGATTTTACAGTTATATAAGCTCTATATTTCTGGGAGGTAATGAATGACGCCAACGAACTTAGGAATTGGAGCGGAGAAGATAGCGGACTTTTGCCGGCGATGGAAGATAAAAAGACTTGCAGTTTTTGGCTCTGCGGCGACAGGAGAGCTTCGACTTGCCAGTGATATAGACTTGCTCGTTACCTTTTCTCAAGATGCTGACTGGACCATGTTTGACCATTTTACGATGGAAGAAGAGCTATCGGATCTTTTCGGTCGTGATGTTGATCTTATCAGCCTGCGGGCTGTAGAAGAAAATCCAAACCCGATTTCCCGACGTGAAATACTGAACTCCGCGAGGCAAATTTATGCAGCGTGACACTTCACTCCTGCTGGATATGTTTCGAGCGACAAGCCAGATTGTGCAATTCAAAGGCGAACTAACCTTTGAGCGGTTCCGAACAGATGCCAAAACACAGTCGGCGATAATACACCAGTTTCTTCTCATTGGCGAAGTGGCAAAATTAATTTCCGACGATTTCAAGAAGAAAAATCCATCGATTCCATGGTCGGCTATGGCACGTATGCGAGATAAGCTCATACATCACTATCGTGGAGTGGATTTACGGGAGATATGGAAAGCTGCCGAAATCGAGATACCGAGATTGCTTTCATTCCTGGAAAAGCACCTGCCGGAAAAGCCGCATGAAGAATAAACCATCTTTGTGAGGCCTGATCGTTTACCCTGAGCATAGCCGAACAACGAAGAATCTCTTTTCTATACGCTAAACGCTGCTATACCCCAAAATTATAAGTAAATTTCATCAGAAGTGAAACAAGAGATTTTGTGTATTTATAAAATCCCGGTTAATGCTCAAGGGATCCTCTAAAAAATTGCTTTTGTCACGAGAACGAGCGAAATTTTCGCCTGACAACGCTGCCGGAGGAGATTGCAGCCGTTCGCAGTAAAAATGAATTTTTTTAGAGGTTCCCTCAATAAAAGCCGAATTCGTATGCCGCATCGAATAGAGCAACGATGTTTTCGGGCGGTACGCCAAGCTGGATGTTATGTACGCTGTTGAACACGTAGCCGCCTCCCTGCTTAAAGATTTCCACGTTTTTCCGCACGTGCTCCCTGATTTGGTCGGCTTCGGCAAAGGCAAGAACGTGCTGGGCGTCTATACCCCCGCCCCAAAGCGATATTTGGCTTCCGAACATATCTTTGAGCTTTTGAGGCTCCATATCTACCAGGCCGATCTGGACGGGATTGAGAATATCGATACCATTGTCGATAAGCTCCGGGATGTATTCGAAACAGGCCCCGCACGTGTGATACCAGATTTTGGCTTTTGTCAGCGATTTGATATGCTGGACGAGCTTTTTCTGTCTGGGCTTGACTATTTTTCGGTAAAAATCCGGAGAAAACAGCGGCCCGCTCTGACCGGCCAAATCGTCACCAATCATCACAACATCGACAATATCACCCACTTCGCCAAGAAAGCCCGTATGATAATCCATCCAGAATTTGAGTGTCTTATCGAGCAGCGCCTCGCAAAAGGCCGGGTTCTCTATAGTATCCATGAGCCATCTTTCGAGCCCGCGCATATACCAGCAGTATTCATAGACCACCCCGCCAATACCGGTTGATATGGCGTATGGCGTATCGCTGCGCATCTTAAGCGCCGCTTCGCGAACTCCGGTAAAGCGGCTCAGATCGCTCCCATCCGGAAAAGGATAATCTTCGATATCTTTAACACTCGCATCAGCGAGCGGATGATGTGAAATATCCATATAAAGCTGCTGCTCATCCGGCATCGACCAGACCACCCCGAATTCGTCCTTGAGGTCATGCCAGAGTTTACCGTCGCGAGTATTCTGTTCGATGCCGCCTTTAAAATCGTCCGGGCCGTGTGCGCATATATAGCGGATATCAACCCTGAAACGCTCTAAAACTTCTTCGCTCGGTTTGGCAAGTTGCTGGACCGGGTCGAGAATTGTTATTTCTTCGCTCAGACCCAGAT
>DAOUVA010000018.1 GCA_030667885.1 Phycisphaerae bacterium | reverse complement strand
ATGCTTATCCTTCATATTCGGATGCTGTCCGCCAGCCGGCTAAACGCTGTTACATCGATATCTTACAAAACAATTTCTTCATAAAGCTGATTAAAAATATCGTCCCCAAAAAGAAAGAGTAAACATACAATGACTGAAACAGAAAATAAACCAGAACAGTCATTATCCTCCAATCAGCAGAGTGGCAGGAAAATCACTAAAGTTATAGTTTTAGCTATAATTATCGCTGGTGTGATTACAGGAACAATATTCCTGCCGGTAAAGGATTGGCTGATAAAGTCTTTGGAGTGGACACAGGGATTAGGCTTCTGGGGGCTAGTATTTGTAGCAGCATTTTATATCGTAGCCTGTATATTGTTCCTGCCCGGTTCGATTTTGACCCTTGGGACAGGTTTTGTTTTTAAGGTCGTTCGTGGAAGTATCACCGTTTCAATAGGCAGTACGCTGGGGGCTTGTGCGGCTTTTTTAGTTGGGCGAACGATAGCCCGCAAATGGATCGCCGCTAAAGTCGCTAAAAATAAGAAGTTCGCAGCTATTGACGAGGCAGTTGCTCAACAGGGATTCAAAATTGTACTGTTGACGCGGTTGAGCCCGGTCTTTCCGTTTAATATGCTGAACTACGCTTTCGGACTGACGAAAATTTCTTTCTGGAAGTATGCTCTGGCTTCATGGATAGGCATGATGCCGGGAACGATAATGTACGTTTATTTCGGTGCGGGACTGCGCAGCCTCGCTGATGTTGCCGCCGGAAACGTTGAAAAAGGTACAGCAGGCACGGCTTTCTTTTGGCTTGGCCTGGTCGCGACAATAGTGGTTACCATATTTGTCACTCGCATCGCGCGCAATGCACTAAAACAAGCGGTTCCTCAAACCACATCAGAAACAACACAAACAAAACAAGAGCAGTAGCTCTGATTGAAGGGACAACACTAATGGCAAGAAAATTTCGTTATGACGTCATCCAACGCTGGGAAGGCAATCCATTAATAACAATCGATGATATTCCTTTCCCGTGCAACACAGTCTTCAACGCAGCCTGTGCGAAATACAACGGCCAATACATCCTTCTTTTACGCGTTGAAGATTTGACAGGCCGCTCAGTCTTCGCCCTGGCACGCAGCAATGACGGGTACAAATTTGAGCTTGAACCCGACCCGGTTATGACACCCTGTAAGGGTAAAGGCTGTTTTGATGAATACGAAAGAAAAGGTATTGAGGACCCGCGGATCACTAAAATAGACGATACGTATTACATAATGTACACTGCAGTATCGCCCTATGGGCCGCTGCTTGCTTTGGCAAAAACGATGGATTTCAAAAACTTCGAACGTATAGCTCTTATCAGTGAGCCGGAGAATAAAGATGGCGCCCTGTTCCCTGAGAAAATAAACGGAAAGTATGCGCGCTTCGACAGGCCCGTAGCAGGAGGGGTAGGCAACATTTGGCTGTCCTACTCGGACGATCTCATCACCTGGGGACATTCACGCTGTGTTATGACGGTTCGGGACGACCATTGGGACTCATGGCGTATCGGTGCTTCTTCCCAGCCGATTAAAATTGAAGATGGCTGGCTCCTTATCTATCACGGGGTAAAGGCAGCCTCCAGCGGTCCGATATACAGACTCGGTGCGGCCGTATTGGCTTACGACGACCCGTCTAAGGTTTTCTGTCGAAGCGCTATTCCGATTCTTTCCCCGCGAGAGTATTATGAACGCGTGGGCGATGTGAATAACGTGGTATTTTCCTGCGGCGCCATACTCGAAGATGATGGGCAGGAGTTAAAGGTCTATTACGGTGCTTCGGACACTTCCATCTGCCTCGGCACGGCAAAAGTAGACGATTTGATGCAGTTCTGCACCATCGGGGAGCATTAATTAGCTAAGAGCTTATCCGAATAGCCGTCTCGTTGCGAGGCCGAGCGAAAAGTTCAAGGCCAGGTCGGCATTTTCCCCAGTAATGCTTCATCACATTTAGAAGCAGCTATATTTCTTCTTTCCCTAAACCGGCAGAATTGCTATCCTTATCGAATAAATAGATGTCATAAAAAGAACGAATTTTTATTCGGTGAAAATATGAACACCCATTTAATTAGAAATCCCCTTTCTCTGTTTATAATCCTTATTGTGACTTGCATAACCTCTGCATCCGGTGGCGCTCTTGAGCGGATAAAGTATAACAATCCCGGCCTTATTGTGGATTTAGGCGTAGGGCTTTGGGCCTGGCCGCTGCCGATGGATTATGACAGTGACGGTGACTATGACTTAGTTGTTTCCTGTCCCGACAAGCCCTACAACGGAACGTATCTCTTCGAGAATACCGGCGGTAATATAAAAATGCCGGTATTCAAGCCCGCAGTTCGGGTTGGCACTGGATATAGTAATATTCGCCCGAGCTATATTAATGGCAAAACCCGCTTACTGCTACCGGCCAAGGAAATTATAGATTTCCAAAAGCAGGAAAATCAGTTCAAAAAAACCCGAACAATTTATTCCTCAGCCAACGTGCACAGTTCAAAAGGACGCATCCGTGCCAACCAGTGGCAATATTGTGACTATGATGGGGATGGAATTCTTGACTTGATAGCAGGCGTCGGCGACTGGAACGACTATGGATGGGATAACGCATTCGACAAACAAGGCCGCTGGACACGCGGTCCTTTGCATGGATATGTGTATCTGATGCATAATACCAGAAGCAATGAAAATCCGCAGTACGAAAAGCCTGAAAAAATATTGGCCGGCAATCATCCTGTGGACGTATATGGTATGCCTTCTCCAAATTTTGCCGATTTCGACGGTGACGGCGACCTGGACCTGATATGTGGTGAGTTCGTTGACAAATTCAAATGGTTCGAAAACATAGGAACACGAAAGCATCCCAAATATTCCGCAGGCAGATACCTGGCCTTTAAGGGTAAGCCGCTTCAGATGGATTTGTGTATGATTGTTCCGGTAGCGCTGGACTGGGACAAGGATGGAGACGTGGACCTAATTGTGGGACAGGAAGACGGACGTGTGGCTTTTGTAGAAAACACTGGTGAAGTGATTGACAATATGCCTGAGTTTTTGCAACCGCTTTTTTTTCGACAGCAGGCAGACGACGTAAAATTCGGAGTACTTGTTACGCCGCATAGTTTTGACTGGGACAATGATGGAGACGAAGATCTGATCTGCGGCAACAGCGCCGGCCACGTCGGATTTATCGAAAACCTCGACGGAGCTAATCCGCCAAAATGGGCCGCCCCGGTTTATCTCAAGGCCGATGACAAAATCATCCGCATTATTGCCGGCCCAAATGGCTCAATCCAGGGCCCATGCGAAGCCAAGTGGGGTTATACGACGCTGAATGTTGCGGACTGGAACCATGATGGCCTGCCGGATATTATCATCAATTCCATTTGGGGAAAAGTTCTCTGGTACAGAAACATCGGAACCCGGCAAAGACCTAAACTGACCACATCACAATCCATTGAAATCGAGTGGCCCGGCAAGCCTCCTAAACCAGTCTGGAATTGGTGGCAGCCGGATGGCAAAAGCCTCGCTGCCCAGTGGCGGACCACGCCCGTTGTTATCGACTATGACAAAGATGGTTTGAACGACTTGATAATGCTGGACCATGAGGGATACCTGGCTCTATTTCAGCGTGCCGGAAGAGACCGGGACCTAATCCTGCTGCCGGGCAAGCGTCTTTTTACCTGCGAAGATGTATCGGCATTTGATTCGATACAACGACCCAAAAATAAAACCAGCGGCCTGCTGAGAATGAATGACGGTATTGCAGGCAGAAGCGGCCGGCGCAAGTTTTGTTTTGCGGACTGGGATATCGACGGACAAATGGATATTCTGGTTAATAGTCGAAATATAAACTTTCTGCGAAATATTTCTACAAATCAAAACAGGAATCTTTTCCGTGATAAGGGAATGGTCGATAGCCGCATCCTGGCCGGCCATACAACCAGCCCGACCGTTGTTGATTGGGACAAAGATGATATTCCTGATCTTTTAGTGGGTGCCGAAGATGGTTTTTTTTATTACATGAAGAATCCGCATCGTAAAACCATACAATAAAGAGATGTCGTTTGTTCGAGAAGGAAAACAAACAATGAATATCGTAGTATTAGATGGCTACACACTAAATCCTGGAGATTTAACATGGAAAGACCTGGAAGCCCTTGGCCCATGCGCTGTTTATGACCGTTCAGCCCCCGAAGAAGTGGTACCGCGTGCCAAAGATGCTGAAATCATACTAACAAACAAAACAGTATTATCCCCCGATATAATCAAAAAGCTTCCAAAGCTAAAATATATCGGGGTGCTGGCCACCGGCTATAACATAGTAGATATAGAAACAGCTCATGATAAAGATATCCCGGTAACCAACGTCCCAACATATGGCACACAATCTGTTGCACAAATAGTCTTTGCTCATCTCCTGAATCTCGCTCATCATGCTGCTCACCATGCTCAAACAGTAAAGTCCGGACGGTGGACTTCCAGTCCTGATTTCTGCTATTGGGATACACCTTTGATTGAATTAGCGGGACTGACTATGGGTATAATCGGTTTTGGAAGAATCGGCCGCGCTACCGCAAAGCTTGCCCTTGCTTTCGGAATGAATGTCATCTTTTATGATATCGCCAAACCATCGAGCATCCCTGAAGGATGTCAATCCGCAGGGCTGGATGATATTTTTCAGACAAGTGACATCATCAGCCTGCACTGCCCGCTTACATCCGATACAAAAAAGATAATCAACAAAGAGCGTCTGGAGATGATGAAAAAAACCGCCTTTCTGATTAATACCAGTCGCGGGCCTTTGGTAGATGAGCAGGCTTTGGCTGAAGCGTTGAATAACGAGAGTATTGCAGGTGCCGGTCTGGATGTGCTCTCAGAGGAGCCGCCTGATGAGAATAATCCGCTTTTGACGGCAAGGAATTGCTATATCACTCCACACATTGCATGGGCAACTCTTGCAGCTCGCAAAAGACTACTCCAGGTAGCCATCGATAATGTGGCCTCATTCCTTGACGGAAAACCTCAGAACGTGGTCAATGGGGTAAAATTTCTTCCGGATGAAACCAAATGAATGATATAGCCGTGAGTTTCGGAAAAGTGAATTACACAGTTGTAGGGATTTATCTGGCAGTATTAGTTGCCATGGGTTTCTACTTCGCCAGGCGGGAAAAAACGACCGATGATTTCTTCTTAGCCGGCAGGAGAATTCCCTGGTGGGCGGCGGGACTGAGTATTTTCGGCACCCAACTAAGCGCAATCACTTACTTGGCTATGCCCGCAAGAGCCTATGCCACCGACTGGGCGCTGTTGATATTGAATGTCGGCATTTTCGCGATAGCTCCTTTTGTTATTTACTTATATCTGCCTTTCTTCCGGCGGCTTAATATCACGACCGCGTACGAGTATCTCGAAAAGCGTTTTCATGTAAGCATCCGAGTGTTCGGCAGCCTGTCGTTTGTGGCATTTCAATTGGGACGAATGGGAATTGTGGTCCTGCTGCCGGCCCTGGCCCTCTCAGCCGTGACAGGTTTGAATGTCTTTGTGTGTATTGCCTTGATGGGTATTTTGAGTACAGCCTATACCGTCCTCGGTGGTATTGAAGCCGTAATCTGGACGGACGTCGTACAGGTATTTGTCCTGATAGGCGGAGCTTTTGTCGCGTTGGGAATTATCATCGGCGATCTGGACGGAGGCTTCGGTCAATTTGTCTCAGTTGCCTCCGAGAACGGAAAGTTCAATCTCGCACATCTAAACTGGGACTGGACCTCGGACGCTCTAATCGTTGTAGTTATCGGTGCCGGCTTCACTAATTCTCTCGTACCGTACACAACCGACCAGGCGGTCATCCAGCGTTACCTGACTACGCCGGATGAGAAACAGGCCGCCAAGGCCATCTGGCTTAACGCCTTTCTGGCCATCTTTGCCGGCGCACTGTTCTTGTTAGTCGGTACGGGATTATTTGTATTCTACGAAGCCAACCCACAGCGTTTGGTTTCCCTCGAAAAGACCGACCAGATATTCGCCTTGTTCATCGCCCGGCAGATGCCGGACGGCTTAGCCGGGCTTGTAATTGCCGGGGTATTCGCAGCCGCAATGTCAACAATCGACAGCAGCATGCACTCGATTTCAACTACGATAACGACAGACTTTGTTCGACGATTTATCCCACAACTTTCTGAAAGTAAATACCTTCTTTTTGCGAGATGCCTGACTATAGCACTTGGCATATCCGGCACTGCAACTGCCATGCTTCTGGCCCGCATTGAAATCCAATATCTCTGGGACTTTTTCCTGGGAATAATGGGACTGCTCGGAGGGACACTCGCCGGTTTGTTTATGCTCGGAATCTTCACGCAAAGAGTTAATACTGCTCACGCCTGGATTGGGGCCGTTGCGAGTATAGGCATACTGCTGTACGTGAAATTGGCAACTGAGCTTAACAGCCTGTTATACGGTGCCATCGGCGCGATGACTTGTTTCGCCGTTGCGTTTCTTGCCAGCATTATAATGCCGACAAGGATAGAACATCGAGCCGGATTAAATATCTATAATTTCCCCAAAGCTATAAACTAAAAACAAAATCAACTTTGAACAGATATTAATAGCAATAAAGAAAATCCACATCCCAGTATAAGAACAGATTTATCGTACCACTCAGGTCCCATATACCACCATTATCAGTCAGTCGCTTTATTCGCACTTAAAAGCTTAGCCACTTTGTCACGCAAAACATCAAAATCAACAGGTTTTTCCAGAAATTCAGTTACCGGCATCCATTCTTCGTCGATGTCCTTAGAGCCAAAACCGAGCGGGAATTTGGTGTTAATAGCTGTCAGCATCAGGATTGGAATTTTCTTGAGCTTTTCTTTTTCGTGACGCATAAAACGTGCCAATTCAAATCCGGCGGAGGCATCTTCGGGAAACATAACATCCAAAATCGCCAAATCCGGAGGCTTGCTTTCCATACTTTTCACTGCACTATCAATGTCCAGCTCGACCTGCACGTCGTATCCTTCCTCACGCAGGACCGTTGCCGTAGTACTGGCAAAATCTTCGTCATCATCAACAATCAAGAGATAGGGCATTTAGTTTCTCCTTTCATTTTATCACCCGGACCTCCATTCGGGGCCGGGAATTTAAGCTCATATTTTGTTCCTGAACCGAAACGGCTTTCCACCCTAATACGGATGCCGTACAATTCGGCTACGTTTTTAACAATAGCCAAACCCAGCCCGGAAGACTCTTTGTTATGCTGTACGGCCTCATTGGTTCGGTAATGCTCCTCAAATATATGAGGAAGTTTATCCGGTTGTATGCCTATTCCATTATCGGCAATAGTAACAACAGGCTCCGAATCCGGACCTTTATAACAGCAAATATGTACCTGTCCATTTCTATGGGAATATATTACTGCATTTGACAGTAGATTGACAAACAACATTTTAAAATGATCTTCAGTGCCAACCATAGCTACCGGCCGAACATTTACTTTGAAAGTAATGCCGCGTTCACGAGCTATCGGATCAACCTGAGATTTGCACCATAATAGTAATTCTGTCGAACCCATCCTGGTCTGAGGAAGAGACTGTTGGCTGGTCGAGCTTAGATTTGCCAACTGGAGCATCTCCTGGATTTCAGTAGTCAGTCGCCGGGACCTCGATGTTATCCGCTGTATCACCGGCAACGCCTCGTCCGAAATATCACCGCAATATCCCTGCAGCAGGAGTTGAGCATTGGAATAGATCGCCGCAAAGGGGGCTTTTAGCTGATGGGTTGTGGCAAGCATATGCCGGGCCCGTTCCTCCTGGGCGGCAACCAGGCGGATGTTGGTTTCAGTAAGCTCGAAATCCCTCCGGCGTAACATCGAAGATAAGTGGGAGGCAAGATACCATACGACCAGCCATATTCCGATAGCAAAAAAGAAGTTTACTGTCAATGTTGCCATTACCGGTGAATGATTCTGCTCATGGAACGATTCGTTGAAAATACTCATCGAAGGCAGTATCTTCAATACATATTCCCCGGTAATACACGCGGCAAACATAATGATTGCCATGATAGTCACAATCAAACTCTGCCTGGGCGAAAAGAATACACAGGATAAAACGATATGAAAAAGATACGCGAATGCGATATTCGTCTCAAGGCTGCCGATAAAGTAAACGACCCCGGTGAGGATGACCAAATCCAAAACAATCTGGCCCCACAGGTTAAAAATGATTTTGGAAGGAAAGGTCCTGGCCCGTGCAAAAAACAGAAAAACAAGATTGAAAAATGTCAAAATCCCTGCCATTACAAAGGGCCACGTTCCCGGAGAACGTATTTTGAAGTAGTAAATTGAACTGGGAAACAGACCCAGTACACCATAGCAGACAAGAGTTACAATCACCAGCCATCTAACCCGGCAGAACCACAATGCATTACGTATGAGAAAAGATTTTGGCAGAGATCTCCCCTCGCCTTTGACCTCTACATCATCGGGCAACTCCTGTGGAAGCGGCAGTTCATATACAGCCGGCTGAATACTCTCATCTGAAGCCATTAGAAACAGTCTTTGTCCTTAATTCTCCATCTTCTCAGTTATTGACCTGTATCCCTCGCTACAGAGCTGACTAAATCGCCAGGGATTCAGCACACACACTAAGGAATATCCCAAAATCCTTTTCAGAGATTTTAGACTACAACCATCCCCCCACTATAGCATCATTATATTCAGCCGGCAAGTCGTTTTAGAAGGATAATGCCATTGGAGAGATAAAAAGCTTATGAAAAAAACTACCCAGGATAAATCACAGCAGGTTTTTGAATTCGCTGATAGACACTGGCGAGCCGGATTCTGCGGACTTGTCAGCCGCGAAGCACACGGCCTGCGTCAGTGACGCATCATCGAGGTCCGGGAATGGCTGTTTGTCGTTGATAATGCAGTCGAGAAAATGAGACACTTCACCCTGAAAAGGATGATGGTTAACATCACCGCTGTCCGGAAGGACACAGGGAATCTTCATAAAATCGTTTTGGCCAGGGAAAAGTTTCGGGGCAAAAAGTTCATTATTATGGAGTGTGCCCTCGCTGCCATAGATTCCGATGTTGAATCTGTAAGGCATCTTTGCGTCGAAGGTTGTGTAACTGCGTCCTATCTTTCCATCTTCGAACTTTACGTTAATTGAAATTGTCCCCGGGTATTCCGCGGGGTTTTCGGTCTTTACCTGATAGGCCGATACTTCCTCCACCCTGCTGCGCGCAAACCATCGCAGGGCGTCAACCGCATGGCAGCCCGCCGTCAGAAGTGCCGTGCCGCTTTTTTCCCTGCTGCCGTACCATTTTAAATCCCATATCCGGTGCATATAATCGACCTCCACCATAAAGATGTCGCCAAATACACCCTGCTCGATCAGACTATCAATAGTCATCAACAAGGGGTTCCAGTGCAGTACGAAACTTACAATTGTTTTGACTTTGTTTTTTCTTACCGCTTCGCGCTGTTTGAACACGTCTTCCGGAGTCAACGCTACCGGTTTTTCTATTATAATATGCTTGCGTGCCTCTGCGGCGGCAACAACGTATTGCGTATGTACATTATGCGGCGTGCATACTACCACGATATCAACGTCCTTCTGCTCAAGCATTTTGGAAGCGTCGGTTTCAATTCTACAGTCTAAGCCGTAACGGTCGCGATACCTTTCCGCATTTGCGGGATTCCGGCTAACCAGCGTCCGCACCTCTGAACGCTCATCTTTCCCAAAAGCCTTCACATACTCTTCCGCGACCCAACCACAACCAATTATCGCTGCGCCAAGCTTTTTCATATTCCATTTCCTTTCATATTGCCGGAACTATAATAAACTAAATCATTAAGAATAGAAAGCAGCATATCGCTCCATCGCATCCATGACCGCCTTTATATTTTCAAGCGGAACGCCCGGATACAGCCCATATATCATCATAAGACCTCCTTCCGGACTTCCAAGTTTTTCAACCTCCCGGCGAATCAACTCGTCAATTTCCCCAGGGCCGCCAAACCGGGTGACTTGCTGGCGGTCAATATCGAGATCGATACAGAGTCGCCCTTTGAGGTTCGCAGCTATCCAGTCGATGCCGTTTACAAGGTCCTGAAGATTAAGTGCATCTACATCACGTGACACAAGGTCATCCACAAGGTCTCGTATGTCACCATCAGAATGCATATGCACCAGACAGCCCGCATCATGAGCCGGTTTCACCAGGTTACTGTAAATAGGTTTGATATATGTCCTGAACTGTTCGGGCGAAAGCATCGGGCCGAGCTGCATCCCCAAATCCTCCGGATACCGCATCATTGCCGCGCCGAGGCCAACGTAACGACGTACTATCCCCATACTGAATTCCTCGACCATCTCAATTAACTTAAGTAGTCTGGCATCTCTATCCGCCATATCCAAAAGAAGTTTTTCATATCCCCGAAGATAGCTTAGCCGCATGAACGCGTGGCCATGTTCAAGACTGCCGACACCGCACTTTCCTTCCTTTGCCGCTGCTCGGATTTTGTCCTCAATTGCAGACCAGTCGATAGCAGCCATACCGTTTGTCTTAGCAGGGTCGGGTGGGGAAAAACCTTCCAAAGCACTCCAATCGGCTAACGGGTGCTTTGTCACTGAACCTGTAATACCGTCATCGGTCGTTTCCCAAACACAACCCCATGCGTCAGTATAAGGCTCACCGGCATGCTCCCAGGGAGCCAATTCAGGCAATACCGCATCTTCACAAATGAAATCCGGAAACAAGAGGCTATGTTCAGCCATAAGCTCGAATAAAGATTCCTTTTGATAGTGGTGCCAACATGCCGGATTTATCCAGAAGATAACCGGAATATGCTCGGGCCTCTCGAAACGAATGGCACGCAGCGTGTTTTCAGTTATGGCATCGGTAAAATCCATAGCAGCTTCACCCGGAAATTCAGCCTACATCGACTGCCTTTCCCGATCTGGCGGACTCATAGCAGGCGGTCAGTATCTTCTGGCTTCGCAATCCCAACTCACCATTTATAACCGGCTCACGGTCATCTATGACAGCCTGGCCAAACTCCTCGATCTCTGCCTGATACGTATTTACCGGCTCAGGCGCAATAACCATATCATGAGCTTCCGTGCGTGCCTGCTGTGCATCGTAATCTTCACTGTCCTCCTCCAGAAACGCCTTCATCTGTCCGGCAGGCCCCTGGCCGATAGTACCATTACCCAATATTGAGCCCTTCGAACCATAAAGTTCGAGGACGTTCTTACTGCTGTTGTCGGGAATGCAGAAAAAGGTATCAACAGTGCCAATCGCTCCATTTTCAAAAAATAACATAACTACCGCACTGTCTTCGGACTTATAATCGTGGACGGTATTGTTGATAAAGCAGCTCACCTTAGTGACTTTTCCGAAGAACATCTCCAGTAAATCTATGCAGTGTCCTCCCATATCAATCAAAGCCCCGCCTCCGCCGGTGGCCGGGTCATGACGCCACGCACCTTCCATGGGCGGATACCAGCACGAAAGCTGGGCACGTGCGTATGTCGGTTTTCCGAGCCTACCATCGCGAACGAGCTTGAGCGCTTCGCGGTGCTGAGCTGCAAAACGCATCATAAAAGCACAGCCGAGCTTAACACCCCCCTGTTTGCAAAGTTCAATTATTTCTTCGGCCTCGGCTGTTGTCATACCAAGCGGCTTTTCGCACAGAACGTGCTTTCCGGCTTGGGCGCAGGCGCGAACCTGTTCCGTATGAAGACAGGCGGGCGTGGCAACATACACGGCATCGATATCCGAATTCAGCAGCTCTTCAATACTCGCCGCCTGCACAGCGCCAAACTTTTCTGCTACTTCAGCATTCACTTGCCCATCAATATCGAAGACTACGGACAATTCGGCATTATCGGCTTTTGAAATGCCCTCCGGAATCGTTCTTCTTTTGGCAATCCCGCCCGAGCCAATAACGCCCCATTTAATCTTACCGGCCATGAAAACATCCTTTCTTCATACTTATTTTGAATAGGCCTTTATTACCTTTACCAGTGCATCACCAATCTGCCGGCAATCCTCTTCGGTATAGGTCGGAAACGCGAAACAGGTAAACGTATGGCTCTGATGCCACACGGCATTGGGCACTTCCACCTTGCTATAATCCACACTTTCGGGATTAGTGTATTCTTTACTCTTGAAGGGAAAGCCGCTCCTGCCGAAGGAATTATGTTCCTTAAATGCCCGCTCCGTATGACACTGCGGCCAGAACACCCTCCAACCCGGAGCACCCTCAGCTCCGATTGCGGCGACAAATTGGTCTATATCGCAGGCCATCTCTTCGATGTCCAGAGAAAACGCCATAACATACCAGCCGTTCTGACGCTCATCAGTGTCAACAGGTACGTATTTGACCTGGGGCAAATCTTTTACAGCATCTATTATAATACGACAGTTGCGTCTGCGGTTCGGCAGATTCCAGGAGTCGATACGTTCCAACTCCGCAATACCGATAGACGACTGCATTTCCGTCATGCGGTAGTTCCATCCGACCATATTATGAATATAGGGCAGTTTCTGCTCCAGATCGAGCAGGCTCAAACGCTGTTTGACATCATAACCATGGTCGCGAAAGCTCCTCGCCTGCCAGGTCAATTCTTCGTCGTCGGTGGTTACCATCCCGCCCTCGCCGCCGGTGGTAAATGTCTTGTTCTGACAAAAGCTGCACGCGGCCATATCACCGATAGTACCGGTTTTTCTCCCTTTATAGATACCCCCAAAGGCCTCGGCGTTGTCCTCGATAACAAACAGCTTATGCTTTTTTGCGAAAGCCATTACCTTATCCATATCACAGACGTTGCCATAAAGGTGCACGGGTATAATCGCCTTCGTCCGCTCGTTGACGAGCTTCTCCGCTGACTCGACGCTGATGCAATGGTCGTCAATATTGACATCCGCAAAACGCGGTATCGCTCCGGCCTGGACGATCGAAAAGCTGCTGGCGATGAAGGTGTAGCTGGGCACGATAACTTCATCGCCCGGCCCTATCCCCAATGCGACAAGCGCGATGTGCAGGGCCGAGGTTCCGGTTGATGCACTGATAGCGTATTTACTGCCCTGCCACTCAGCAAATTTACTCTCGAACTCCATCCCTTTCGGCCCGGTCCAGTAATTGACCTTGCCCGACCTGAGCACTTCTTCCACCGCCCTGATTGCCTTTTCATCAAATTGCGGCCAGCCGGCCAATTTGTTCGTTACGGCCTTGGAACCTCCATCAATCACTAATTTGTCCGCCATTACAATTCTCCTTTTTTTCTTAGGTCGGCATAGCTGATAAGTTTAATACCCAATCTATCGATTGCCCTTTTGACATCCGGGCTCGTGAAAATCTCCGTCACCGCATCACGGTCTTTGGCCACATCATAATATCCCTTATGGCCGATGGCGCGCATTTCCACGGTATCCAGGCCGGGGTGTTCTACGAAAATATAACTCCCAGGTTTCAAACCATCTAAGTTTTGTATAAAACTTTTAATTCGCTCTTTTGCGGTCTCTGCTCCCTCTAATCTGCCGAATCCTTTCACACCATATTCAGAAGGCGCGATGTCGAGGTTGTATTCCTTTGCCAACCTTGCGAAGACTTCTCTAACTTTAGGGTCCCAGCCTGAACAGCCCATATGGCAAGTCAGGTGACTGACATGCGGCACTTTGCGTTTTGCCAGCTCAATTTGTGCCCGCATTTCCTTCTCTATTTCTTCGATTTTCCAGTCGGCTTCTTTTAAGGCCGTCCCTGCCGGAGAATCCTTACGCCGCCAGATAGTGGGATAGAAATAACCATCGGCATCAGTTAAGCCCGGAGCTTTCGTCAATGGCCGCCACTTGATATTCTCCCATTCACTCGTAAGAGTAATATGAACGCCGACATCAAGTCCCGGGTTTTCATTCAGCATCTTCACGGCCTCGGGAAACCACCCGCAGGGCACCATGAGTTCCACCGTCTTCATTATGCCATCTTTGTAAGACTGAATACACGCAACATTAGCTGCATGAGAGGACCCAATATCATCGCCACGAACGATTAAGCGGATTTCCTTGTCCTGCCCCGGATTTTGGGCATACAGGCCATCCAAATCTCCGGCTGCAATAACCAGCATAAGTAAACATAACAAAAAGACATATCGTGAATTCATTTCCGACTCCTTCCAATTATTCATTCGCATAAAACGCCACTTCAGTACGATTTAATTCGATTTTCCTTACATAGTAAAGAGCTTGTAAGCAAAGTCAACCACGAAACTCACCAGCCAAAGGTTCGATTTCGAAAACAGGTCTTTACTACTACCGCACCCGGTACTATGATTTTTATAGTGGCCTGTTTTTGCGGGACGGGGAAATATAAGCGAGTGAAAAGAATGAGGGAAAGAAATATTAGGTGACTGTGGGGCTGTTTTCCCTAAGGCGTTAACCTCGACCACTTCTGCTGACGGGATACAGTCTCTTTCTGCTGACTGGAAACAGTCTCTTTCAGAATCCCATTCATAAAATAGTAGCGTTGAATTTTCAGATTATTATAGACAAAAACCTCGGATTCTCCTTCTTGGTCAATCAGGTCCGGCTTACCAAGACTTGCCGTCAATTCTTCTTTCGTCATACCTTTTTTGGCCAGTTCATTCAAAATCGCAAAACGAACCTCTTCGGATGTATCAGAATTTGACTCCAAATATGACTGTTGACGACTTGCTGCTGCCTGGCCTGCGCTCGTGAAATCGAAGTGGACTTTTTTGGGAAGTAATTCGTCAGAAGCACCAGAAGCAAGATCCACAGCACCGCTTGTAACGCCCCAAATTAAAGTGTTGGTCCAAAATGAATCTTGCAGTTTATGCTTAAGTTCTTTTTGTTGCGGCTCACAACCTGAATACTCAGCAAACAAAGTGTAGTCCTTATTGCGGACCAATTTAAAACTTCCGGGTGTAGTGAGAGACACCCCCGTACAAGACCTGATTTGTATGCCCGGCGGCTCCGACGTAACAGAGATATTTTGGTATTTGCCCGTCATAACCGTAGCACAACCAGTCAGGAACATGAAAGCACAAAGCAGCAAGGTTAGAATTGGCTTTGTCAATTTCCGCCATTCCCCTTCCGGTGCTTCTTTAGACGGTTCGGATGGTGTCTGTTGAGGCTCTTCGGGTGATGTCTTTGAGTGTTTTTCCGAAACCTTAAGTTTTTCTTCACAAGCCATAATTTACCTTTTTTCAAAACCTTCCATCGGCATATTCAGACAGCAACTTTATGTAAGGCAATGACTCCATTTTAAAGACCGATTGCTGAAAACATGTCCTATGACACCCCTCAAACCGAGTTTGTCTCTAAAGAGGCCATATAGAGCATAGATGTTGCGAAAAACGGGCTTGTGTAAGAGGTTGTAATAAAAAAAAGCCCCTGCAGTGCGGAGGGAGAGGAAAAAGCGAGATATCAGCAGGGGCATGAATGCTCTAATTCTTTTATTTATATAACCATATAGTACACTATTACACCGATAAAGCATAGCAGGGATATCCTCATTATAGGCCTCGCAAAACCTATACTTGAGGCAGGAAAACACTACCCAAGCCGAATTCGCAACTTAAATGCCCTCCGAGGGGGCTTGAGATTGGGGTGATAAGTAGCGCTATTTCCACCAGAAGATTCCCTATTATCTAAACTTCAGTCAAAACTCTTCTTTAGATAACACAGAAATCTTTGATATTGTGAATTAAGTTCGTATTTGGTGTAAAATCCTGAATATTTTGTGCTGTTGCCCCCAGAGATTCAGGTAGGATCTATTGGGATAAATTCGAGCTTGATGCCATCCTCATAAACCCGTACTACATTGAATCCGATTGGGTCGTATGGAGGCGGGACGAGGGTGTTAGTCCAGTTTGAGCCATGCACTGAAAAGATATCAGTCTTACCAACCTTGAACGTCTCCAGCCGATGAAGATGGCCGAAGAACAGGGCTGTTGGTTCATGTTGAACAACGAGTTCCCTCAGGAACTTCTGGTCATTTACAGCAAGATAGTAATTGGCTTCTTCGCCTTGAGGGTGCAAAGGAATGTGAGCAAAAGCAAACGTATGGGCGTATTTGTTTTTGCCTTCGGAGAGTTGGCGTTCTAACCAGGAACACTGTCGCAAACCACGATAGAGTTCGGAACTCAAGTGTCCGATATGATCGCCCGGGATTGCGTCGCAGATACTGATGAATTTACAGTTCTTGTGTGTAAACGAATAATAGTCATTCTCGGCAAAGTCCTCTGGGAACATCCGTCGAAGGATATCCCTGCTGGATTTGTCATCGGCATTCCCGAAGACGGTATGAATGGGCAATCGAAAATCGACCTCCGTTAAAATCTCCTTTAACGCCTGGCCGTGAACATCACCCAGGATCAGCATGAAATCAGGTTGCGGTGAAAGTCGCTGCACCTTATCCAGCACCATCCGGAACTTTTCTCGACCCGTGTGTTCGCTATTTCGATCGATACTGATGTGAGGGTCAGCATCAATCACAAAAGTGAAGAGCGGCTGATTATGGCTCCTGCCGGAAGTATCGGAGGTGACTTTCGAAGGAAAAGGAACTGTTGCCAGGGCTGCTGCGCCCGCCGCCGTTTTCAAAAAGTCCCTTCTCGTTACCGATTGCATTGGTGTTCCTTATTTCATAAACGTTTATCTGCCGTAATTATAACATAATCGATTATGGTAACACAAGATATTGGCTGATTTCTTTAGGTCGTACACATACCCTTCAGTACGAGTTCACCAGGACAAAACCGATCACGAAATTATGTACTGGACGCCATGAGTCACCGAAATGCAAGATGAGAAATATCGGCGACACGATCGGAAGCAGCAGCCTTTCCCAAGTCCCCACCACACGCTCTCCTCGAATGCGACAAAGATTTTGCCTTTTTTAAACGAAACGCTGATAACTTAATAATACCCCTACCCATTGTCAAGATAATAACTTGGGATTTTTAAGGTGCAATCGTAAAAGATAAGAAACTGTGAATTGCTTCCTTGACAGGGAATATACTCTGAACTCCGGATTAATTGAATTGGTCAGTTGACCAATTCAAGTGCTCCCGCGTCTCTCTTTCCTTTCGGCTTCCTTCCCGTTAAATCGCGTAGAAACGGTCCGTCAAACTGCCACGAGTACAACTCTTTGATATCGGTCTTCGCGTCTTTAAGCGTTCCGAGCGATATCCGCATAAATTCAACAGTTCCTTTTAAGTACTTACCATTAGGGGTTCCGCAGACAAACAAATCACTGTCATTGTTTATGGAAGCGTTCCCGATTCCTAACCCTGAAGAATCTCTCTTCCCGTCAATATAAATAGTGAGCTCTTTAGCTGAGCGATCGGCTTCAGCTATCACGTGATGCCACTTCCCGTCATTAATCTTTTTTCTGCTTTTAAGCTCGGATGAAGCTACAGATGCTTTTACTGTAAACAGAAGCCTGCCCGAACTGTCAATGGTCAATCCATAACCGGAATCAGATATTTTCTGAACCAGGACACAGTCTTTCGATTCTGTTTGGAAATAAGCTTCGATACAGAAATTGGAATCCCATACCTGAGGGCTCTTGAAACTCTTACCTGTGATTTTCCTGTCCTCTTTCTGTCCGTT
>DAOUVA010000127.1 GCA_030667885.1 Phycisphaerae bacterium | reverse complement strand
GGGCTTGGTTTCGGCGTGCTTTACGACCTTGTCATTACCGCAACCGACAGAGTAAAAAGGATCTTAAAAAAGCTTTTCTTCAAACGATACCGGCTTTCGATGGAAACTCCAAAAAGGCTGCGGCTCCAGACAAAGATAGTCCTCAGCGTAAGTGCCTGTCTTATAGTTCTGGGCACGTTGGCTATACTTGTGTTTGAACGCTATGCCAGTGGAAGCAATTCTCCTGGAAAAACCAGTGTACTTGTCGCGCTGTTTCAATCAATTACGGCAAGAACAGCGGGTTTTAATACGGTTGATATCTCGGCGACGTCGGCATCGAGTAAATTTATTTTGATCCTGCTGATGTTCATAGGCGGCTCGCCCGGCTCTACCGCCGGCGGAATCAAGACCGTAACATTGGCAGTGGTGGTAATGACCGCCATAGCGGCACTGCGCAAGCGTCAGGAAGTTGAGATGTTCAGGCGGTCGGTTCGGATAGTGGTCGTAGGCAGAGCGGTAACCGTTACACTGCTCTTCTTAGCTGTTTTATTTACTGCTACACTGGCACTCAGCATTACTGAGAACTCAAACGGATTTACCATGTCTGATATTATGTTCGAGGCGGGCTCCGCACTGGGAACAGTCGGTCTCACTACGGGTATAACAGCTTCTTTGACAACCGCCGGTAAATTTATTATTATTGCGACGATGCTTATCGGAAGACTTGGGCCTTTGACATTGCTGGCGGCATTGACGTTTGATTTAAAACCGGCTCGATATAATTACCCTGATGAGGCGGTAATCGTCGGGTAAACTGGATATTCGATGCCTGTCTCGGCGGAAATCGACAAATATGGATCGAGAAACGAGGATTAAGTTATGAAGCGGTTTGCTGTAATAGGATTGGGACGGTTTGGTCAGAAATTAGCCATCGCTCTGGCAATGAGTGGAGCGGAGGTTATCGCTATTGATAGAAACAGAGACGAGATAGAGCTTATTCGAGACCAGGTAAGCCACGCCGTCAGGCTCGACAGTACCGATGAAGAAGCGCTTAAGGCTCAGGGCATCGATAAGGTTGACGTCGCTATCATCGGCATAGGACAGGGAACAGGGCGAGGTTTTGTGGCCTCGGTCCTGACGGTCCTTAACCTTCGGCAGATGGGGGTAAAACAAATATACGCAAGAGCGGAGGATTTGATTGCAGGCGAAGTATTCTCCAAAGTAGGTGCAACAGAAGTTATCTATCCTGAAATCGAATCGGCCCAGCGATGGGCTTATAAACTTATCGCACCGCAAATCGGGGAAAAAATAGACTTCACGCCCGGCTACAGCCTGGCCCGCATAAAGGCACCGGCCAGCTTCGAGGGAAAGACCGTTATGGATTTGCAGCTCCGACAGAAATACAGCGTGAACCTCGTTTTGATTAAGAGGGGCGAACACAGCAAAAGCAAAAAGAGCGAGAAAAGCAAAATCATAAACGTTCCTATGCCAAATACAATCATCTATGAAGACGACATCCTAATGGTCGCCGGCTCAGACATAGACCTCGCAAAACTCCCCCAGGAATAAAAATATCCGTCAGAGGTAAAATATCGGGAGAAGTAAAGAAACAGGCCGGATTGCGGAAGGCTTGAGATATTCTATCGGTAAAATAAAAAAACTTCCAAAATAGCGAGATTTTACTTGAACCGTTATCGCAAATATGCGATACCTTGAGGATATGAAAAAGAAAACTACAACTGATGCTGTTAAGATTTTGCACAATCGATATATTAAGAATGACCCAAAGCGACTTGAGTCTCTTAAAGAAGAACGAGAGAAATTGAAAATTGCAGGCCAAATTTATGACCTTCGCACGCAAGCCGGACTGAGTCAGGCACAATTGGCTAAATTAGTCGGAACCACCCAATCGGTGATTAGCCGGCTGGAAGATGCAGATTATAGCGGCCACAGCTTTAACATGCTCCGCCGCATTGCAAGTGCCTTACATTGCAGAGTTGAGGTCCGACTCGTTCCGGAAAAAGCAGTATCCTAAGATGCATAATAAATATTGACCAGTTCCGACTTGGACCTGGAAAGATTGCCACAAGACCATCATGCCACCAAAAGAATATAAGTTAACTGTTTTTCATGAAGTTTATACACCAGACGTCATAAACAGAATAGCCGAAAAAGCAAAACATGATAAAGGTCTGCAGGGCCTAATTCGGAGATTACGAGGCGATAATGAATATCTGAAAATTGGTCGTGTCCATCTTGACAAGTGTCTCGTATTTAGTAAACAACATGATGCACTTGACCAAGATAGGCTTTCGCGTTTAAGGCAACCACATAACTTCCATACGTGGCAATCCATCTATAACGAACTGTTAGTACCGTATTTCTTCGCGAAAGTTTTCAATCTTCAAATTGATTTTGTTACGAATCCAAAAAGAAAGGGCCTTGGGGATTTCCAGATAATTCACCCAAAAGAACGAGTAATAGTAGAAGTGAAAACACCCGAGGGAGATGATCCAAATTTGCAAGGCCCAGACGATACTGTTCACGAAGGATTCGACGACGAATTACTTAGGCCGGTATTTTTGGATGGAGCCAGACAATTGCAAAGAGGCAACAAGAATCTGATAGTTATTTGTTCACAACTGTGTGCTTGGATTCACGACTCGGACGCTTTTGAGAAACTGCTCTATAGTCAAGAGGTATATACGGCGAACATCGATCCTGATGTTGGGTAACTTGTGGGGCCGATTGATACTAAATTTGTACCCAATGGGGAGTTACATCGGTATAGGCCAAAGAGGTACACCCGTATTTCTGCCATTGCATCTTTTAGAAACGACATCTCATCGTGTCGTAGATTCTCGGAAGAAGCCCAGCAAATTCAGTTCACCGTTTTCCACAATTATCATGCAGTATCTCACATCGAACCAATCATGTTTGTCGGTGTAGAGCAGTTTAACAAGGGGGGGATTGAACACATTAACAAGGACAAAAGCGACTTTCTAATTGAGGGGTAACTGGGAATCCAAGGTGATGTTGTTGGCACGTCACTGGAGGTCTGTCATGTTTTTCGGTGATTTCTGAGCATGTCGAGGAGGTTCTGCATGTCATCAGGTAAGGGGGCTTCGAATTTTACTATTTTCTCGGTCACCGGGTGTTTGAATTCGAGCGTGTGGGCGTGCAGGGCAACGCGGTTTATGACAGGCTGCTGCACGGCGGGCTCGGCATCAGCCAACTGCCAGGGATAAACTAATCTGCCCCCGTACATAGTATCTGCTACTATGGGGTGCTTTATGTATAAGAGGTGTACGCGTATTTGATGGGTCCGTCCGGTTTTGGGCGTCAACTTCAGCAGAGAAAAGCCGCGAAAAGATTCAAGAACCTCGTAAAAAGTGATTGATTCTTTTCCAACATCCGGCCTGATTGCGTATTTCTCCCTGGCCCTTGGATGGATACCCAACGGTACTTTTATGCGGTCAGCTGTTAACTCAGGCATGCCGTGAACGATGGCCAGATAACTCTTATTGACCTGGCGATGCTCGAATTGCTTTGCGATTTTCCACTGCGCTGCATCGTCTTTGGCAACGACCATAACCCCGGTCGTGTTCTTATCGAGCCGATGTACTATGCCCGGGCGAAACTCACCAAGCCCGCTCGATAGCTTGTCCGAATAAAACGAAAGGGCATTTACCAAAGTGCCGTGTGTATTGCCGCGGGCCGGGTGAACTATCATATCAGACTGCTTATTAAGGATTATTATACTGGAATCCTCATAAATTATATTCAGTGGAATATCTTCGGGTAGAATATCCTTACTGGGCGGCTCAGGCAGCGTCATATCGATTACGTCACCTGGGCTGAGCTTAAGGCTGGGTTTGCCGATTTTGCCGTTGACCTGGACGGTGCCGGCCTTGATCGCATCCTGGATAAAACGCCTGCTGAAGTTGGTGAAACGCCCGTGCAGATACTTATCGAGCCTGCGTTCTTTAATTGAACTGCCCACATGCAGCTTGAACGGCCCACGTTCGTTATCCGGCCCCTGTGTGCCTGTTGAATCATTTGCCGGTAGCATTGGGCTCGGGGACCTTAGAGTTGACCTCTGGAAGAATTGTCGGCACCTGAGAGGTCTTATTGCTATCGTTAGGCAGTGTAACCTCAGCAGGTACTGTGATATCAACCGGTTGCATCTGGATTGTTGGTTGTGTAGCGGAAGATTGATTAGTATCAACAGGATTGAACTGGATTGTCGGCTGTGTAGCAGCCGCTGGTTCCGGTGCGGGCTTGAAAACCACCTTTTGCCTGTAATCGTCCATCGTCTCAAGGCGCTGCAGTGCCGCTGCATTAGCTACGGTACCTTCGTAATCCGCCGTTGCGACGATGCCCTGGTATATCTGCTGTGCCTCCTGAAAGTTACTAAGCTCTTCTTCGCAAAGTCCCAGGCCGAATTCGGCCGTGGCCTTCAACGATGCATTTGATGAGGATTTCTGGACCGCTTCGGTGTAAGCCGCCTTTGCCTGGTTTATCTGGTTTGTTAAATCCTGCGCGCTTATAGAACCGGGACGATAATGCAGTTCCGTCCGCAAAGTCTCGGCCTGTTTGATAAGCGCCAAAGCCGCCATCCGGTTGTTACCTGTGTTCTGGGCGAAGTTCCCAAGACTGTTCGCCGGTTGAAGGAGTATAAATGAAAGGTCTCTTCCCTGATCCTGGGCGTTAACTACCTGCAGCTTGCCGGCCGATAGCTGGTTAAGAAGGTTACTAAATTCGAGATGCTCTCGCACCTGCACTACATTTTTAGTGTAGGTTCTCCAGAACAGAAAGACCGCAGCCCCAACAATCACCGCTAAAACAACCAAAATAGTAGTCAGATTTCCCTTTGTCCATTGAGGCAGGTTACCCAGCCATTCGGCCAATTCATTAGTTTTTAGTTCGTGCCGGTGCTCAGATTTCATTTCATTCCTCGTTTTTTATTCTAAATACATTGTTTATCAATTATGAACTTCCGGAATTATAGCAAAATCTCTTTTACCTTGCAATAGGGCTGTTTATCGGTTAAATTTTTGTCGATAGTTAGTCGAAAGGATATAGATGTTCGAAATAAAGATAAAGAGCAAAAAGCGAATCTTTTTATTTTTCACTTTTTACTTTTCACTGGTTTTTGCAGCCGTAGTACCGCAAAACACGGCCCAGGCCGGCCAAGGAAAGGCTTTGGAAGGCATCTGGGACCCGGCGAAATATATCGGCCTTGACGAGATTAAGCCCGGAATGCAGGCGTACTGCCTGACAGAGTACGGAGTTGCCGGTATCGAAAAGTTCACTCTCGAAGTTGTGGATGTCGTGCGAGACTTTGATCCTGGTCTGGATGTGGTTTTGGTCAACAGTACCGACGAGCGTTTTATCCACACAGGTCCTGTGGCCGGATGCAGCGGCTCACCGGTCTATATTAACGGCAGATTAGCCGGGGCGCTGGCTTACGCGTGGCCTTATGCCAAAGACCCGCTCTACGGCGTAACCCCAATCGCCGAAATGCTCAAGGTAGGCCTCGGAGGGCAAACCGCCGGCTCCAACCAAAGTGCCGGACAGGGATTGTCGGTATTCGATTTTTCCAAACCTATAAACTTGGCAGAAGCTGACAGGCAATTTAGAAACGAGCTGAAAAAAAGAAGCAGCAATCTTAGCAACGCCAGCAAATTGCCGTGCCTTCTGGTTACATCCGGCCTGACAAATGGCGTTCGTGACCAACTGGATGAACTGTTCAAACCTCTTGGACTTATGGTTGTCGCGGGCGGCGGAAGCGGAAGCACCACCGATGTTTCGGATGATAAGGCGCAATTAGTCCCAGGGTCCTGCCTTACCATACCATTGGTAAGTGGTGATATAAATCTGGCCGTTTCCGGAACGGTAACCGAAGTCAGGGGGGACAAGGTTTACGGCTTCGGGCACAGCTATCTTGGTTACGGCCCCGTGGATTTGCCAATGGCTACGGGAAAAGTACACACAATAGTATCAACTATTTATCGTTCCTTTAAATTGACCAGCGTGCTGGAAGACGTCGGGGCTTTGAAAATGGACCAGTCGATGGCCGTCTTAGGACAAATTGGCGCAAAAGCAAAAACGATACCATTGACGATACGGATAGACCGCTACAATGACACCGAAAAACGCCTCTACAACTGCCGGGTTGCTAATAATAGGATGCTTACACCTATGTTGCTCCAGTCCGCGATAGCCGGGGCGGCTTTTCAGCTCGGTGATTTTCCGCCGGACCACATGGTTGAATATAAAGTTGCTATCGGTTTAGAGGATGACAAATCGATTAAGTTCGAAAACGTCTCAACGGCCCGGGGTGTGAATGACTTGATAATCGAAAGTGCAGGCTCGGTCGCAATGCTTATGAATAATCCATATGAGGAAATTGACATACAATCAGTCGATTATGATATTCGCATAATCCCCAGGAGTATAATCTCACATATATGGTCCCTGGGTCTGTCTGATTCGAAGTTCAAGGCAGGTGAAGACATCGACATCGAAGTTGTCGTTGAATCTGTCCTGGCGGGAAAGAAAAAATACAAGTGCACCCTGGAAATACCCAAAGATTTGGCGCCTGGTAAATATGACCTTACGGTATGCGGGTCAAGGGATTACGAGCGGTTTCTTGTGAAATCCACACCTTATAAATTTATAGCGCAAAATGCGTCCGCGTTGATTGAAGCGTTAAATTATTCTTTAAGTGTTGATAGAGACAAGCTGTATTTTATTTTGTCTCTGCCGCCCGGGGGTATTGCCATCGAGCAGGCTGAGCTGCCAGACCTGCCCGCAACCAGGGCTCTGGTCCTGCAGAACGCGAAAAGGACGCTGCAAGTCCGGCCGTATCAGCATTGGATTGAGAAAAGCTTAAAAACCGGTACCGTGATTATCGACAAAAAAGTTGTGAAGATAACGGTAGAAAAATAGAATTAAAACTGACATTGTAAAAATGTCATCTTTGAATGTTGTTTTAATCTTCAACTTTGTTAATTTGAGGTGTTGCTATGAGAAACAAATTCGGCGTTAGTTGCATATTAACCTTTACAGTTTTGCTCTGTTTGCTTCCGGGCTCGGCCTGTTTGGCGGTAAGCAGTAAGATTATAAGCCACAAAAGCAGTGCGGATTTATTGAAAGGCAAGGCCGAAAAGCTCGTGATCGGCTCGCGGGGAACCATTCAGCTCGGACGGGCTGCAGAAACGCCGGTCGAGGACTTCGAGGACTTTGAAGATGTTTGGTCGATAAACAGTATTGTTGTCAGTGGCGGAACCGTCTATTTCGGCACAAGCCCAAATGGCGGAATTTATAAATACAGCCTTAACAAACTTACAAAAATATATCCGCTGGATGAAGACCACGACCCTGATGAGAAAGATTCAGACGACGAAGATAAATCCGACGGCGAAGATAAGACCGACAGCGAAGATAAATCCGACAGCGAAGATAAGACCAACGGCGAAGATAAGACCAACGGCGAAAAAGTCGAAGCCGAGGAGCTTCTGTCAAACGAGCATATTTTTGCTTTGGCAACCGACGTATCCGGCAGGCTTTTAGCCGGCATGAGCGGCAAAAATTGCAGACTGTGCAGGTTCGAAGCCGAAAAAGTGGAAACTATTTATGAGCCGAACGACGCCAAATATATCTTCGCAATAGCTACCGACGACAGCGGGAATATTTATCTGGGGACCGGGCCAGAAGGCAAAATTTACCAGCTCGATTCCCGAGGCAAAAAACCTCAGCTTATTTACGATAGTCTCGACAAAAACATACTTTCACTCGCAATCGGAAAAGACGGCTATATCTACGCCGGAAGCGACAGCAGAGGGCTTGTCTATAAGATAGATCCGAGCAACAAGGAAGCAAAAGTTTTATATGACAGCGAACTGCCTGAGATTACAGCATTATTGTTTACGGATGATTCCGCAGAAAGCGAGCTTTATGCAGCGGCAACCTCAGCCAAGATTGTTCAGACCCAAACACAATTTGCAGCCCAGATGCCTTCCACCGGTCGGCCTGAGGCCGACACTGCAAAAAGCAAAAGCACCGGCTCCAGCGAGGGCGGAAAAAAACTTAAAATCGCAAATACAAAAAAACCGGCCGATGATAAAAAGGGACAACCGCCGGTCAGAAAAGGAACAAAACCCGGTGAGGCCAGTTACATATATAAAGTAACTAAAGACGGTTTCGTAAATGATATATTCAGCGAAAAAGTGGTCTTCTTCTGCCTGGCCCGGGAAAATGGAAAGCTGCTTGTCGGAAGCGGAAACAACGCACAGCTTTTCAGCATTGACCCGGCCACGGAGCAGGAAGCGGTTATCTATGAGGACGAGAAGGCAACACAGATAACAGCGATAGCCGCCGCAGGTAATGATGTGTATCTCGGAACATCAAATCCCGCCAAGTTAATAAGGTTGGGTACTGGCTTCGCTTCAGAAGGAACTTATACCTCCGACCTCGTCGATGCCGGTCAGCCGGCAAAGTGGGGCAAGCTCCAGATCGAAGCGGATATTCCACGGGGATGCACGGTGAAGCTGGCCTGTCGAAGCGGAAACGTCAAGGATGTAAACGACCCTACTTTTTCAGAGTGGTCCGAGCTTCTCGAAATTGATGAGCCAATACAGCTTGACTGTCCTTTAGGGCGATTCTGTCAATATAAACTCGTTTTGCAAAGTCTGGACGGCGATAACAGCCCCATTATAAGGGAGATTGCCGTTGCCAGCACGGTGCCGAATCTGGCGCCGAGGGTTGAAACAGTAACTATCGGGCGAGTTGCAGCGGCAGGTAAAACGGGTACTTTCAAAATCAGTTACAGTACCAAAGACGACAACAGCGACAAAATGATTTACACAATAGATATGCGAAAGCTCGACAGAACAAACTGGATTGAATTGAAAGAAAAGCTCGATAAAGCCAATTTCGAGTGGGACGGAAAGACCGTAGAAGACGGTCGATATGAAATAAAAGTAACCGCAAGCGACGAAAGAAGTAATACCACTGCGACAAAATTGACCGGCAGCAGGATAAGCGACCCGGTCATAGTCGATAACACCGGGCCTGTCATTAAGAACATAACCTCATCCGCCATGAAAAGCGACGGACAGTACCGGATATTCGAGATTAAGGTTCAGGACGAACTAAGCGCAATTGGCAAGCTCGAATATACTATCGACAGCAACGACGATTGGATAGGCACCGTGCCGGACGATTTGGTTTACGATACTTTGGATGAGGATTTCACAATCAAAATAGATGTCGAAGAAGATTTGCCAAAAGGCGACCACATACTGACAATCAAAGTCAGCGATGCCCTCGGCAATACGACATATAAGACTGTCGATGTTAAAATTGAATAGTGATTCGTGTTTTGTGCCTTGTTTGGGTCACTAACCACAGGGCGCCGGTAGCATATTGTGCGATATATTGAATTTGAAAAAATCGCTGAGACGGTTGAATCGCTTTGTATATCAGCCGGCTATGAGCTTGGCGAAGATGTCTTAACCGCTCTTAAAGAAGCCTCGCGGAAAGAGTCCGACCCGGGCGCCGTAAAAATACTGAATCAGCTCATCGAAAATGCCCGCATTGCCAGCCAGGAAAGAATCCCATTGTGCCAGGATACCGGACTGGCGGTCGTTTTTGTAGAGCAGGGTTCGCAAACAGCTCTTACCCCCCCCGCCGACCGC
>DAOUVA010000191.1 GCA_030667885.1 Phycisphaerae bacterium | reverse complement strand
ACGAAGAAGGTGGACAATTGACAGAAAGGATTAGACGAAGGCCTTATTCTGTTCTGCTTCTGGATGAGATAGAAAAGGCACATCCGGACGTTTACAATATGCTCTTGCAGATTATGGACGAGGGCAGGCTGACGGACAGCTTTGGACGAAGAATCGATTTCAAGAATGTCATTCTTATTATGACCAGCAACATCGGCGCCGACCTGATTAAAAACCAATCCGGATTTGGTTTCGGCAAAAAGAGCCCCGAAGCGAATTATGAGAAGATGAAAGATGTCCTTCAGAAAGAGGTAGAGCATCATTTCAGGCCGGAGTTCTTAAACCGGCTTGATGACACTATCGTCTTTAAAGCGTTATCAAGAGAAAATCTGCAAATTATCGTTGAATTTGAACTTGCAAAGGTGTTTAAGCGACTTGTTGACCACGGCTTAAAACTGGAGCTGACTGATCAGGCCAAGGAATTTCTCATCGACAAAGGTTACAATCCTGAGTTCGGAGCAAGACCGCTGCGAAGAGCTATCGAACATTATATAGAGGACCCGATTTCAGAATCTGTATTAGGTGGCAAATTCAAGGGTAAAAACCTTATAAAGATTGACGTACTGGACGAAGAGCATCTGAAATTCGAAGGCGTTGAGGTAAAAGAGCCAAAGGAAAGCGAACCTGCCGTTGCAAAATCAAAGTAGCAACGGGATAATCGCTGATTTTGTATACTGCTTAGTTACCCTGATGCTGTCGTACAGTAATTGCTGAGAAACTAATACAGCCCAAAATATTTCTTTTAGATCATCCGCTCTCAGTCACGACTTTACCTTAACGGCGCCGTTTTGAATTTGCATTTTACCTGTGGCGAACAGATTTATCGCCTGGGGGTATGCTATACATTCCTGCTCAAAGACCCTGGCGGCAAGAGTCTCTGGAGTGTCGTCATCTTTGACCTGACAACTTCTCTGGACGATTATTGGCCCTTTATCATATTCGTTTGTACAAAAATGAACTGTACAGCCGCTTATTTTGCAGCCTGATTTTAATACCGCCTCATGGACGTGATGTCCCCACATACCCTGTCCGCCAAAGCTCGGCAGCAAAGCCGGATGTATGTTCATTACGCGATTTTCATATCGGTCGGGTATTTTCCACAGGCAAAGCCACCCGCCCTGAATGATAAGATCAACATTTGCGGCTACGAGTTCGGCTTCGATATATTTGCTGAATTCATCTATATCGGGATGACCCTTCCTGCGGATTATTTTTACGTCAAGTCCGGCGTTTTTCGCTCTCTTGACACCGGCCACTGTCGAGCGTGAACTTATAACTATGCCGACCTCGGCATTCAATTTGCCCTGTTTGATATATTCGAGGATATTTATCAACGTTGTGCCGCCGCCGCTGATTAGTACGCCGAGCCGAACAGGCTTTTGTTTTTGCACGATAGATTCCGGTTTTACTTCAACGTCGCGTCTGAAATCCAAGGCCTGATTTACAAGTTTGTCGGCTTCTTTGTTTTGTTCCCTCGGAATGTGCCGGACCTGCCAGCTTTTGAATCCGCGGAGTAATTTAACGGCCTGTTGGAAAAGGGGCCTGATTAGCTCGCTTTTTACTTTGTATTGGCCGTTAATCTGCCTGACGAGAAGCTGGCTGTCGCTGAAAACTGTTAGCTGTTCGACATCAATTTGTTTTGCGGCTTCGAGAGCCTTTAAGAAGCTGGTATATTCAGCTACGTTATTTGTAGCCTTCCCTATGAAAAAGCCCTTTGCCTGAAGTTGAGTACCGCAAGAGTCGGCCAGAGTGAAACCGGCAGCGGCCGGACCCGGATTGCCCCTGCTTCCGCCATCTATATAAGCAACTATCTTATCAGGCAATATATCTGCTCCTTAAAAAGAAAACTAAAAAAATAATTACAATATAATCAAGAATTCAAAACTTATTTCCGGCACCTGTTGATCTGCGGCTGAAAGCCTGAGAAGTGCGGGATAAGTTGTGGTTTTGTGGTTTTAGGTTTTCAACTTCCCAGTAAATCACCGAGGACAAGTATCCTCGTACAATTAGGACAGCGAATTATATCGTCCTTGGTCATAAGCAGATTAACACACTCAGCGGTGAGGCCCATAAAGCAGCCGTCACAGGTATAAGCCCCCTTTGTGCCGCCCTGTTGTTCAATCAACGCAACGGCCTGGCCATCGTATGTTTCTGTAACGCGTCTGAATATCTCCAGCGGTTTTTCGGGTATGTCCTGTGCAACCTGATCCCATTCAGCCTGGATTTTGTCTATCTCGACCTGGTATTTGCCGGCCATAGCCTCGGCTTCGGTGCGACGCTGCTCAAGATGCTGCTTTTGTTCATCTATCTGGTCTTGTATTTCTTTACATTCGTTTTCGTCGGTTTCAATAGTCTTGAGCAATTCCAAAGATTGGGTTTCTATCTTGGAATTGTCTGCTTTGGTTGTGTTTAGTTGAGTGAGAACAGCGGAATATTCTTTATTTGTTTTTGCGCCGTTGAGGGCGGCTCTTAACCTAGCTATTGATTCATCTCTGGATTTGACTTCCAATTCAAGACGGTCGAACTGAACCTTACTCAACAGAACTTCCTCTTTTTTGGCTTCGAGAGCGTTTTGAAGGCTTCTGATCTGATTTTCCTGAATTATTACATTTCTTCTGCACCTTGTAAGCTTTGCTTTTTCAATCCGCAGACGATTTTCAACACTTTGTAGTTTTACCAACCCATTCAATACAGGTCCCATTCATGCTCCTTTACGACGATGCTCAAAACAATAAGCACCTTATTATCTTCACTAATAATTTATCTGCAACAAAAATATTTCTGTTTTTTCTTTTCTTGTGCCAGGTTGTATAATTACCTGCTATGAAAGAGCTGTTGAAAAAACTCATTAATGCTGAAAGCACGCTGAAAAAGGGCGAATTATCCTCAGCGGAAGTTCTTTCAGATGAATTCAGTAAATCAGGAATAAATTGCCGGATAGATACGTGGGAGCAAACCAGGGCGAACATTATCGCAGAGGTAAAGTCCGACAGGCGTAAGGGTAGCCTGCTATTTGCCTGTCATCTTGATGTTGTCGGGCCCGGAGAAGCGAAGTGGGAAAGGCCCGCTTTCGAGGCGGTTGAAAGCGGGGGCAAAATTTATGGCAGAGGCTCGGTGGACATGAAAGGGGGCACCGCCGCGGCCGCTACCGCTATAAGGCAGGTTGTCGATTCGGGCGTAAAGTTGCAGGGCGATATTATATTTACCGCCGTTGCGGGTGAAGAAACCGATAGCTGCGGCGCGAAAAGATTTATTAATGACCATGACCGGCCGGCTGACTTTGTCGGCGTAGTTATTCCTGAGCCTACGGATTTTTCGATAGTTACGGCGCATCGCGGAATGTTGTGGCTGGAAATTACAACCAAAGGCAAAGCCGCCCACGGCTCTACACCGCAATTGGGTGTAAATGCAATAAATTCTATGAGATTGGTTCTGGATGAGCTGGATAATTATGAAATCCCAGTCGAACCCCATAAGCTCCTGGGTAAGTGTTCTATGAGTGTCAATACCATTGCAGGAGGTAAAACACTTAACGTCGTGCCGGACAAATGCAAAATCGAAGTGGACATTCGGACTTTACCCGAGCAAAATGATCAGGATATTATCTCTGATTTGGAAAAAATCTTCGCCAGGTTAAAATCCGGGAATCCCCAATTTGACGCAGAGGTCGGCGTGGTACGCCAGGTGCGACCTTTAGAGACCGATTGCGGCGGTGATTTTATTAAGAATTTTTGTTCGGCTGTTGGAATCAATGAAACCGTAGCTGTCGGTTTTACAACGGACGGCCCTTATTTTGCTTCATTGGACGCACCTGTAGTAATTTTTGGCCCGGGCAAACCGCAACTTTGTCATAAGCCCGATGAATATATCGAAATCACCGACATTGAAAAAGCGGTAGAATATTATAAAAATATCATCCTGAAATTCCTGACCTGATATTAGCACAAAGTTTTTTCTCGTTCGGCATAGATAAAGCGAAAAATGATTTGATAAACAGCATCTTATGCAAAACCTTAAAAAACTTACCATCATTGGACAATTATAATCATTAGTATTTCTTGACTTTTTGTCCGGTCGCAGGTAATCTATCTGCGAACAAGATTTAGCATTAAATATAGCAGAAAACTTATGACGGAAGTCGAAAAACCACAGGAGCAATTCGAGGATATGCATATCCTCGATGAGTTGAAGAATTCATACCTTAACTACGCGATGAGTGTGATAGTTTCGCGCGCTTTGCCGGACGTTCGTGACGGCCTGAAGCCTTCACAAAGGCGAATACTGGTTGCGATGAACGATTTGAACCTCGGGCCGCGAAGCAAACACCGTAAGTGCGCCAAAATCGTCGGTGATACCGGCGGCAACTATCACCCGCACGGCGACCAGGCCACATACGGGACATTAGTCCGTTTAGGTCAAGATTGGAATATGCGGTATCCATTGATTAACCCGCAGGGCAACTTCGGCAGTATCGATTCGGATCCGCCGGCTGCTATGCGATATACCGAGGCAAGAATGGCGGCGCCGGCAATGGACATGCTCGAAGATCTTAAGCTGGACAGCGTTGATTATATACCGAACTATGACGAGACCCGCGAGGAGCCAACCGTTTTGCCTTCAAAATTCCCGAACCTTTTAGTCAACGGCTCTACGGGAATCGCGGTAGGAATGGCCACCAATATCCCGCCTCACAATATAACCGAGGTCTGTGACGCCCTGCTTTTAGTGGTTGATGACCCAAATTGCGGATTCAAAGACATTATCAAGTGTCTTCCCGGCCCGGATTTTCCAACAGGTGGAATTATTTGCGGCAGAAAAGGCATCATCGATGCCTACACGACCGGTCGCGGCCATTTGACGGTCCGGGGAAAAATAGATATCGAAACGACCAAAAGAGGTAGGGAAAGGATAATAGTAACTGAAATACCCTATATGGTCGTCAAGACCTCGATTGTTTCGAAGATAGCAGATTGTGTCCACAATAATACGATTCCGGAAGTAGCCGACATCAGGGACGAATCAGACCGTCACGGATTGCGGATTGTCGTGGACCTGAAAAGAGACGCCGATGTCGAAGTCGCCCTGAACAAGCTGTACCGCTATACTTCTCTGCAGTGTACTTTTGCTATCGCTAATATTGCACTGGTTGATAACAGACCTGAAACCCTCAATATACGGGAAATGCTCGATTGCTTCATTAAACACCGCAAGATCGTTATCCGCAGACGAAGCAGGTTCCTGCTGAAAAAATGCAGGAACAGGGCACATATTCTCGAAGGTCTTATCTTAGCCGTTAGTGATATTGATGAAATTATCGAATTGATAAAAAAGTCACCTGATACCCCGACTGCTAAATTGAACCTCATGAAAAAGCCTTTGCATCTGGCTGAGGTTGCTACGCTGACGAAAATTCTTCCGAAGTCTTTCATTGAGGAAAAAAGTAAAGGCCAGCACTTCCTAACCGGCCCTCAGGCCGATGCGATTTTGACCATGCAGCTTCAAAGGCTGACCGGCCTGGAAATGGAAAAGCTGGCGAAAGAGTACGCCGAGCTTACTGAGCAGATAGAGGGTTACGAGGCGATATTGGCAAGCGAGGAGATTTTGCTGGATATCATTCGAGAAGACATCTATGAAATAAAGGAAAAATACGGCGGTGCCAGGCGAACAAAAATCGCGGCCAGGGTAGAGCAGCTTGAT
This sequence comes from Phycisphaerae bacterium, assembly GCA_030667885.1. Lineage (GTDB taxonomy): Bacteria > Planctomycetota > Phycisphaerae > Sedimentisphaerales > Anaerobacaceae > NIOZ-UU13. Next base: position 2,084 of record DAOUVA010000191.1, on the reverse strand, counting down.
ATGGAAGACCTGATTGCCGAAGAAGAGGTTATCGTTACGGTCAGCCACAGCGGATACGTTAAGCGGCTGCCGATTGATACATATCGCAAGCAGGGCAGAGGCGGCAGAGGAATCATCGGCTCGGTTACAAAAGAAGGAGATTTCGTAGAGCACCTGTTCGTCGCCTCGACGCATGATTATCTGCTTATCTTCACAAATCGCGGCAAGTGCTATTGGCTTAAAGTCTATGATGTCCCGAGTCTGTCCAGGCAGAGTAAGGGCAGAAATATAGTCAACCTGCTGAATCTGGGAACCCAAAAGATCGCCTCGATAATTAACGTCAGCAGTTTTGATGATGACGAACAGGAAGGTGCAAAGCAGCGGCAGCTCATTATGGCAACAAAAAGCGGTATTGTAAAAAAGACGAGACTATCGGCTTACAGCAATCCGAGACAGACCGGTGTGATTGCCATAAATCTCGACCCAACTGATGATTTAATCGGCGTCGCATTAACCACAGGAGATAACGATATTGTACTGGGAACGAGTGACGGCATGACGATACGATTTGAAGAAAATCAGGTTCGTTCAATGGGCCGGGTATCACGAGGGGTCAGAGGTGTTAAGCTGCGAGGCGGAGACGCTGTGGTCGGCATGGTGATTGTCGAAGAAAAAGCCGCTTTGTTCACACTTTGTGAAAACGGATACGGCAAGCGAACGGGGCTTGAGAATTACCGGTCGCAAAGCCGGGGCGGAGTCGGTCTGAAAAATATAAAGACATCCGAGAGAAACGGCAAGGTGGTTGCACTCAAGGCCATCCAGAACAAGGATGACTTAATGATGATAACGGCCACCGGAATGATTATCCGCACCGGACTTGACCAAATACGTTCGATTGGCAGAAATACTCAGGGCGTGCGTCTAATCAAGCTCAAACCCGGTGACAAACTCGTCGCTGCCGAAAAGATAATTGCCGAAGATGCGAACAACGGCAAAGACAACTCCGGCAATAATAAGAAACCGCAGGCAAACTCGAAAGCCGCACCGAAGCCTGAAGACAAAAATAATAGCAGTAAAAAAAGAGGCAAATCGAAGTAACATTTCAATACATTTTGATATTTGAGTTTTTATGGATGAGCTGATTTATGTAATTGCCGGCAAAGAAGAATCACTCGTCAATGCTCATTGCCATAAGCTTCTGGATAAGCTCCTGGAGCCGTCACAAAGGACAACAGGGCTTTTTGACGCCGAGGCCGCTTCGGTCCAGGCCTCAGAGGTCCTGGATGAGCTGAGGACAAGCCCATTCTTAACCGACAAGCGAGTTGTTCTTGTTAAAGACGCGGACAAGTTCATATCCGCAAACCGTCCGCTACTCGAGAAGTATTTCGATAATCCCTGCTCAACCGGACGCCTTATATTTACTGTACGGACATGGGACGCCCGAACCATTTTAGCTAAGAAGCTGTCTAAGGCCGGCAAACTGATTAAAGTCATTCCACCAAAACGCAGCGAACTTCCGCCGCGGCTGATAAAATACGCGTCCGAGGCATACGACAAAAAGCTCAGCAGGGACGCCGCCTTACTCTTAATCGAGCTTACCGGAGACGAACTTTCGCGATTGTACAGCGAAATCGACAAACTGGCCTTATTCGCAGATGCCGAAAAGGCTATAACACCCAAACATATCGAATCGCTCATCGGTCATAATCGCTTATTCAACGCCTTTACCGTCATTGACGCCGTTATCGCTGGAAATATCGCCGCAGCCCTCGAACGGCTCAGGGGTATGTTCGCACAGGACAAATCGGCCGGCTTTTCCGTTGTCGGGGCATTCGCCTACCATTTCCGCAAAATGTTCAACGCTAAAGCGATGCTCGAAAAGGGTGCTCGAACCGGTGAGGTTGCACGACGATGTAATATATGGAGTCAACAAGACAAATTCTTTGCACAGCTTCGACAGATAAACTTAAAACAAATCGGCGGCCACCTTCAGGAATTGGCCGAGACCGATTATGCCATCAAGTCCGGCCAAACAAAACCACACGTCGCAATGGAGCAGTTCGTAATAAAACTTTCAAGACGTTAAATTACTCGCAGATATTATT
>DAOUVA010000268.1 GCA_030667885.1 Phycisphaerae bacterium | reverse complement strand
CCCGTACTCGGTCAGAAGCTCGAACAACTGGTTAAGGAAATACTCATTATAATCGTCAACGACATATTTAAAAGTACGCTTGTCCCGGAACGGACGCCCCGGCACCGGCCTCGGTATAATCCGCTCGGAATATTTACTCAGATTGCCGTATAGGCCAGCCGGATTTTCGATTTGATACAAATCTGCAGGAGACAAATACACCCCGACCTTAAGCCCGTATTTTTTGCAGGACTTGACCAAATCGCGCAGTACGTCACCCTTGCCGTTGCGCCACCGGCTCGAAGCCACCGATTGATTGGTATAACGCGTTTGCCACAAACAGAAGCCATCATGGTGCTTGGCCGTCAGAATCGCCTGGGTCATCCCGGCCGCCTTCATCATCCGGCACCACTGGTCCGTATCCAGATTCTCGGGATTGAAGATTTTCGGATCTTCTTTTCCTGTGCCCCATTCGCGGGCGCTAAACGTGTTTACACCAAAATGGATAAAGCCGATGAACTCACCTTCCTGCCAGGCAAGCTGCCGGGGCGAGGGTTTCACGTTGGCTGCCTTGCGAATCAGCTCTTTCTTTCCGATTGTTGTGCTTTGCTCGACCTCGTCATATACACGCACGTAATCGACCACGAAGTAATCCGGCAGTTTAGCCTTAGATATATCACCGCCCCAATCGCCGATTTCTTCAGTCAGTTTCATATATTCCGGCACCTGCGAGACGCCACCTGCGCTGGTGCGCCAGGTTTCTTTGCCATCGACGTAGAAAACATATTCATCAGATTTCCAGTGCAGACCGAAGGTATGGAAGCCCTTACTGATACCCGGTATCATGCTGAGCTTGCCTCCTGCATTTTTGTGAGCGGCGCCGTAGCCGTCCCAGTGCAGGTTCTGTGTTATCTTGTCTTCGAGCCAGGGTTTTTCCATTATGTCTATTTCTGTGCCGTCCCTACCTTCGTTTCCGACTTTACCAACGCTGCCAATGAAAAGCCAAAACGCCGGCCAGTGACCGACCTGTTCGGGAAATTTACACCGGCACACCCAGTATCCGAACTTGTGCTCGAATTTGTTCCTGGTTCGCATTGCCCCGCTGGTATAACGGTCGCCGTCTTTTTTCGTGCGGATGAGCAAATTGCCTTTGCCGTCCAGGTAAGAATCCTCTTTAACCCAGTAGCCGTCACGCCGCTTCGAGTCGCCGATGATTTCCCATTTGGACGTATCAATTTTCCGGCCGTCGAATTCGTCGTTCCAGGCCAACTTCCAGGTCTTTCCATCGCCGGCAGGCGGCATAAATTCCTCTCGAACTTGTGCATGGGTCTTAGAGGCTGTGCTTACCAACACGCAAATAATCAGAAGTTTCATAATACAGGATGGTTGATGTTTCATATTTCGCTCCTCGTAATTTCGATGATACTCAGTATATGACCGGTTGCTGATTAGTTATTTTCCGGCGCTGCTGCTTTGTCGCTTCTTCGCCGAGTTGCTAACAAGCCTGAAATAACCGTAGCCGTCAGCATAATTAAATACGCGATAGTGGTGAACCAATATGCCCACGTCGCGGTCTGGATATGAGCCATTTTTATAACCACCGTGCCGATGGCAAAGGACTGCAGGAACATCTTAAGCTTGCCGGATACGGTCGCGGCAAAGTTGACGCCGCGAGATTCCGCGAGGTGGCGAATTATTGTTACATAAGCTTCTCGTGCAATTAAAACGCCCGCTACCGACCAATGGATAACCGAAAGCGCAGCCGGGCCTAAGCTGAAAAGCTTCGGCTGACCGATTAACGCAAAGCAAATAAAAGTGCCGCAGACCAGAATTTTGTCCGCCAGCGGGTCCATCATTCGCCCGAACTTGCTGGCAACGTTGAGCCTTCGGGCGGCCAGGCCGTCAACCATATCGGTGATGCCGGCGGTAACAAAGATAATAAAGGCGATGTCGAGAAAACCAGGAAACGGCACTTCACCATCAGCATAATATGGCGGGGCCAAAAGAAGCATAACCAGAAAGACAATGGTTAAAACAAGCCGACCAAAAGTTAAAATATTCGGGATAAGCTTTAGCATAAAAGGAAGTTTACCTTTTTAGAAATTCCATCACAAGTAATAATATTTCCAAAAAATGAGAAAATTTCGAATGTAGTAGGGATATAATTTGCACCTGAATTGTTCCACAACAAAAAAGATAAAAAAATTCTAATTATTTTATTGACATCTTCTACAAATGTAGTAAAATTTTCTACAGTTGTAGAAGGAGAACATCTTATGAAACTTACAGGATCAGAATGGCTCATTATGAATGCATTGTGGCAGGAGCATCCTGCAAAGGCACGGGATATTTCAGAACGGCTGCCGAAAGGGATTAACTGGGCGTACACCACAATCAAGACTATGCTTAACAGATTGGTAGTGAAAAAGGCAGTAACCGAGACCAAGAAAGGCAACACCAGCTATTATGAACCGATTCTTTCGTGTCGGCAGGCTCGCCGAACTGCTCTGAGCACACTTTTAGATCAGGCCTTTGATGGAGCTTTTGGACCTTTGATGCACTTTCTTTTGGAAGATAAAAGGCTATCGGCTAAACAACGCGCGGAACTGATCAAAATTCTGGCGGAGAATGATAAAAAGAAGGGAGAATAGAAATGACCGAACAAATCAATACAATAGCTGAGATATGGTGGAGTTGGATGTGGCCGATGTTTTGGCAGGTTGGCGTGCTGATTGTCCTGATAGCCGCTGTGGACCTTCTCATAAAGCGATGGGTCTGGCCAAAGGTGCGATATGCCTTATGGTTATTAGTTCTCGTCAAACTTGTACTGCTTCCAGGTCTTACTTCTCCTGCCAGTTTGACTTCTCAAATTCCGCTTTTGGCAAAAAAGGCAGTGCAAAGTCAAATCAATTTGCCAGAGAAACCTTCACAAACCACGCCAAACACTACGCCCAACGCCACATCTACTGAGCCATTAAAGACAAGTCCATATAAAGTTTCACCTGATACTACACAGGCTACAATTGCTCCCGTGGTCACTACAGAAGCGGTGGATCCTAAACCAGCGAAAATTACTCCTGTTCCAATTACTTTATCGTGGAGGGTTTATGGATTTATGGTATGGCTGCTTGGTGTTGTGTTTTTATCAAGCTGGCTGATTTTAAGACTAAGGCGGCTTCGAAAGGAAAATCTTAACAATTCGGGAGAAGGCTTACCCGAGTGGTTTGGGAATTTATTAGACCAAATGACCCAAAGATTGAAACTCAGAAGACCTCCAGAAATCGTTTTATCCGGGAAGGTGTGTAGTCCTGCTACATTTGGCGTATTTCGGCCGGTCCTCTTAATGCCAAAAGATAAAGTTGCCAATCTTTCAAAGACTAATGCAGAACACATTCTGTTACATGAACTGGCTCATATCAAACGAGGTGACCTTTTCGTACACGGTTTTTATATGCTCCTGCAGATAGTTTACTGGTTCAATCCGCTGCTTTGGCTGATAAGAACGCGTCTGCAGAGCCTGAGAGAATTAAGCTGCGATGCTACTGTAGCGATGATATTAAAAGAGAAGACTTTCAGCTATCGAGAAACCCTGATCGAAACAGCTAAGCAGCTATTAACTGAGCCTGTCGGTCCCGGCATGGGCCTTTTGGGTCTGTTTGAGAACTCCGAACGGCTGGCAGACAGACTCAAATGGCTTGAAAAGAAGACCTGGAAAAATCGGCCACGGCAATTAGCTATGATAATTGCACTGGTTGGTGTAATGCTTTGCTGTGTGTTGCCCATGGCCAGGGCGACTAAAGGAGAAGCTGCTGTTGCGTCCGGTGGGACAGTAAAGGCTTTGGCTACAGAGCCCCAGCCGCGTGATGGAACGGCTACCGGTACAACTGTGTCGGAACTGAAGTGGAAGCCGGGAGTGAATGCTAAATCACACAAAATATATTTTGGGACTCAGACTAACCAGCTTCCGCTATTAGCCGAAGTGACAAGTCCCGGTTATGACGAATTACCGGAGCTGGAAGAGGGCACCAGGTATTACTGGCTTGTCAATGAGGTTTGGGACGACGGTACTGTTATAGCCGGTGATGTTTGGAGTTTTACCACAGGCAAGCTGGCAGGTTGGTGGAAGTTTGACGAGACTGAAGGTCGTAATGCCGGTGATTCATCCTCCAACAATAATGTTGGCAAGTTTGTTGGCAATCCACAATGGCAGCCATCTGCCGGTAAAGTCGGTGGAGCACTGGTATTCGATGGATTTGATGATTACGTTGATTGTGGGAACGACTCCAGCCTGGATATTACCGAACAGATTACAGTTGCAACATGGGTAAAAATGAATGATGCCGGTAATTCACAATTTCAGCCTTATATAATAAAAGGTGACTATACATACGGATTAAAGCACCACAGCCGTAATGTCATTGAATTTGTTATTTACGACGACGGATTCTGGCAGGTCGCTCACTTTCCTGTGGATAGTTCATTCAACGATGTGTGGCACCATTTGGCCGGCACTTATGACGGAAATAAACTTAAGCTATATGTTGACGGCAAATTGGAAGTTACTACTGCTTATGTAGGATCTATAGCGAGCAGTGCTGCCAATCTTAATATAGCAAGAAACTCGGATGAAAGAGACCGCTTCTACAATGGTTCAATAGACGACGTTCGCGTTTACAACTATGTTCTTAGTGAGAAAGAAATTGAAATGCTCTGTCGCGTGAAAGCTATCAAGCCGAATCCCTCAGACGATACAACAACAGGTCTGACTGGAATGCCTGTATTAAGCTGGGTTCCTGCGATAGGAGCAAGTTCACATAGAGTTTACGGTGGTATTGAACCGGACGAATTGAAGCTTTTAGGTGAGACGACAGAGTCTTATTTTTCCAAGTTTCCTGATATGTACACGAATAAGATTTATTACTGGCGCGTCGATGGAATATTAGCCGACGGTTCTATCGCGAAAGGCGATGTCTGGAGCTTTTGGATTCCCCCAGGAAATGCTTACAATCCTTTCCCGGGTGATGATATCGCGTTCGTGGACCAGAATTTGGAGCTTAGCTGGGCGTCAGGATTCGGTGCAAAAATGCACACCGTGTACCTTGGCGATAACTTTGACGATGTCAACAATGCCGCCGGAGGGCTTCGGCAGATACCGGGTGTATATGTTGTAAATAACCTTGAACTCGGCAAAACTTACTATTGGCGGGTCGATGAGTTCAATCCTCCCGCCACGCACAAGGGCGATGTCTGGAGCTTTAAAACTTTGCCTGAAATATCTGTAACCGATCCCAATCTGGTCGGTTGGTGGAAGTTTGACGGCAACGCCAACGACAGCTCCGGCACAGGTAATAACGGCCAAGAAACAGGCGACCCGGCGTACGTGGCTGGCAAGATTGGCCAGTCAATTAGTTTTGACGGCCTAAGTGACCGCATCGAGGTTCAAGCTACTTTTGCAGATAATCCTGAACTGTTCCCAGCTAAGGCTATTTCGGTATCAGCATGGGTCAGGTCAACTGTGCCAGCCAGTGCAATTTGTTCTCTCATTCGCCATGAGTTCCACTCTACGCCGCTGCAGACATTCGGCGACAGAGCCTGGGCCACTGCATTTATAGATCGGTTTGGATCAAGGGTGCTTCGTAGAATGAGTTTCGATTGGAGCAAGATCAACGATGGTAAGTGGCACCACTATGCCGTAACTTATAATAATGGTATCCATGAGGTTTGGATTGACGGTATAAAGGAAGCATCCAACAACTATGGCCCTTTCCCATTATGGACGAGAGATGATAAACCGTGGGTGTTTGGCGGCAAGGAGCGCGGCGAAGGGGGTGGCGAATACTTCCCCGGGGAACTCGATGACGTTCGTATTTATAACTATGCTCTTAGTAAAGACGAGATTACGACCTTTTACAACCAAGGCAGATAAAGATAGCAAGAGAACCCAAAGGTAAAACCAATACGGGTAATTAACTCATGGCGTTTAAGAACGTCACCGGAGTGATTGTAAATGGCTCAGAGAATTGTGTATTGTGGTCTTTTAGAAACTGGGCCTTGCTTGCACACATCCATAAACATCTCATGGGTGCACGCTTCACCGAGCACAAGCAAGGCCCTTATTTTGCCGAAAAACCAGAATTCCTGAGACACACACTGATATTTATTGGCCTCACGTATTACAGACATGAGGCCATCCAAAAACAACGGCTATCCATGAAAAGTGAAAAATACTGGTAAAATAAAGTTTTTCTGAGCCATTTGCGTTGTTTGTAACTGCTTGTGGTTTATGGTAGTTACAAAAACTTCAAATTGTATTTACCCCGCTTTTTTGCTGTAAGTGCTTATTTTTCCCTTGCCAAAAGAAGATTTATGCCAAATTGACCCCAAATAAAACGACGACCTCCTCTTTGTT
>DAOUVA010000248.1 GCA_030667885.1 Phycisphaerae bacterium | reverse complement strand
TTTGGAAGGTATTCTTCCCGGCGGCGGTGTGGCGATGCTGAGAGCTTTGCCGGCACTTGATAAAGTCAAGGTGACCGGGGACGCAAAGATAGGTGTTGATATTGTTCGAAGAGCAGTAGTTGCACCGATTAAGCAAATCGCGAAGAACGCAGGGCTGGACGGTTCGATTGTTGCTCAGAAAGTTATGGAGAGCAAGGACAAGAACTTTGGCTACGATGCACTTCGCAAGCAGTACGGTGATATGATTAAGTTCGGTGTGATTGTTCCGACGAAGGTCGAAAGGGCCGCACTGCAGAACGGGGCCTCGATTGCTTCGTTGCTTTTGACGACAGATGCGGTAGTAAGTGAGATTCCAGAAAAGAAGGAAGCTCCTCCGATGCCTCCAGGTGGCGGCGGCGGAATGTACTAAATATTTGTAACGGTGAGGCGCTGTGCCCCCTGCCCTTTTATGAAGCAGGGGGCCGGCTCACCGTATTAAGGAACGCTGTATGAGTTTTCGTTTTTACACAAATGCAATCTCACAAGCGTCGAGGAACTTTGCGGCGGGACTTTTTATCACGGGGCTGCTGCTAATAGGATTCGGATTTCTGGTTTATATCCTGCGGAATTTGTTTGCGATACTTTTCTCTATAATATTCTGCGTTGCTGGTTTTAGCTGTGGAGTTACCGCTGTTAAAATATTTTTGGCCCAGAGGAAATTAGGCAAAATGGATTCCGGCGACGGCACAACGGATTACCGGAGGAATGTTCAAATCCATAGTGAAGAATCCTATGAGGGTGATATATGAGTCGCTATCGTAAGATAAAAGCGGGAATATTTTCACTTCTTAATTAGCGGCGACCACTTGTTCCTGTCTTGACTGCAATACTGAGTTTAGAATGTCCTGAATGCTGATTATGCCAACCAGTTTGCCGTCTGATGTGACCGGGACTCTTCTAAAGATATTCTTTACCAAGAAGTTACATACATTAAGCAGTGCATTGTTTTCGTCAAAGCAGACCGCAGGATGTGTCATATAGTCACCAACTGTTTTACTTTCAGCATTTTCGTGTTCGTAGAATAAATCGACAACATCTTTTTCTGAAAGAATTCCCGTTAGAATCATATTATCATCGACTACGGGAAGGCCTGATATGTTTTTTTCCACCAGAAGTTTTACGGCCTCAAATATCGAGTCGTCTTTTTTGACGCTGATAACATTTGTACTCATAATGTCTTTTGCTCTGATCATTGCTAACTCCTATGTCTTTACGAATTCTTCAAAATCCCCCCACAGCTTCTTTTAATAAAGTGAAAAGGTGGGATATCTCATAGTATAGATTCGGCTTAAGTTAATTAGAACTTAAGATTTTGGCGTGGGGATTTTCTCGTTCGGGTTTTGCTTCGGATTAGATATTTGATAAATGACTTTATTTAGTGAGATTATCGGACTTCTGGGGATTGTCCGGGCGTTCTGGTTTTTATCAGGCAAAACAAGGAACAATTATCGGCCCCGGATTAGCTCGCCGGTTTTTTTCATTCAATGCTTTGGGGTTTGTCGGTAACGTCAGCGGATTTTCAGTGTTGCCAGTGCCAGTGCGGCAAATGCGGCGGCCAAAAGCCAGAAACGCACTACGACCTGTGGTTCGCTCCAGCCTATAAGATGGAAGTGATGGTGTATAGGTGCGCATTTGAAGAGCCGCTTGCCTCCGGTGTATTTAAAATAGCCGACCTGGAGGACTACGCTGAGCAATTCGATGACGAATATGCCACCGATAATCAGAAGGAGAATCTCGTTTCGTGTTACCAAGGCACCGTATCCCATTGCGGCTCCTAATGGAAGTGAGCCTACGTCCCCCATAAAGGTCTGTGCTGGGTGGCAGTTGAACCACAAGAAACCGAGTACGGCGCCTAAGATTGCAGAATAAAAGATTGTCAGCTCACCGGCCTGTGGAATGGCGGGCAGCAGCAAATAACTTGCCCAGGCAACAGGCGTTGTTCTCGACATAGTTTCGGCAGCGACATAACAGAGAATAGCAAGCATCAGCGCAACCATCCCGACACAGCCGGCAGCCAGTCCATCCATACCATCGGCCAGGTTGACGGCATTGCTGGTGGCCGAGAGGTAAAAAATCGCTACCAGTATGAACATCCAGTTTGCCAGCGGTAGACTGTGCTTGTAGAAAGGCAACCAGAATCTGATTCCGTCGGGAACGACCGGCTCTCCGTTAGGACCCAGCCTGGCAAAATCGAGGTATAGGAATGATGCTATTAGTACTGCTCCGGCGATTTGAAAGATGAGCTTTTCCCAGGGTTGCAGTCCGTTCCTGCTTCGGTGGCGTGCTGAGGCGGTGAGCTTTAGCCAGTCGTCAACACCGCCCAGGGCGCCAAACCATATCACCAAAAAGATACCCTTTTGAACGACCGGGTTCCACAGGTCCGCCCAAAGTAAGGTTGATGCCAAGCTTGCAAAGATGATAATCAGCCCGCCCATAGTTGGGGTGTTTGCCTTTTCTTTTGTCAGTTCGTTTAGGGTTGCGTGGTGAAATTCAGGGCGGTCGCCGATTTTTTTTCGCATCAGCCAGCGGATGATTTTCGGGCCGATGATAAGGGCGATAAGCAGGCTGGTCAGTATTGCTGATACCGAGCGAAACATCACGTTCTGATAGGCATAGAAGCCGAACCGATGAGTAAAAACATCTCGCAGATACCATAACAAGTGGTAAATCATTTTGTAATCCATGTTTCGTGACCAGTTAGTCCGGTCACGAGAAAATCTCTTTTAGTTTCTCGACGACTGTTTCCAGCCGGGCCGTACGTGAACCCTTCACTAATAGTATATCGTAATCTTTTATGAATTCATGCAGATTATTACAGACAGAAAGGGTATCTTCGAAACATTTTATTTGCATTGGCCCGGCCGGGCGGGAATCCAAAATGCGTTCATCGGCTGTTTTAGCGGCGCCGGCGGTGATTTTAGCGAATTTGCCGACAGCTATCAGCAGCTCAACTTTTGCCTGTGCGATGGAAGTGCCCAGTTCGGTGTGCAGGCGCTCGGTCTGTGTACCAAGTTCAGCCATATCGCCGCAGATGAAGACCGATCTACGTTTTCGAGTTGGGTCGAGGCCTGCTAATATATTCAGGGCATTTTTCATTGAGGCCGGGTTTGCATTGTAGCAATCGCTCAATATTGTCAGAGAGCCGATTTGCAAAAGTTCGGTGCGCATGGAAACGGGCGATAGGTTGCTCACGGCCTGAGCGAACTCATCGATACTTATATCAAATTGGCTGCAAACAGCCCAGGCGGCGAGTGTGTTTTCGAGGTTGCCCGGGCCGGGTAATGGTACGTGCACCTGTGTGTCGTCGATAGTGAACCGGCTGGAGGAGGCTTCGTATCTGATATTTTGTCCCTGATAGTCGGCGCCGTCTGATTTGCCGAATGTTAAGAATTTGATGCCTTTGGCCCGGCAGGTACCGACCAATTCTTCGAAGTCGGCGTTGATTATAAAAACGCCGTCGGGTGTTAGTCCTTCTGAGATGGACAGCTTCTCTTGAGTAATTGTTTGGAGGCTGCCGAATCCTTCCAGGTGGGCCGGGTGAACGTTAGTTACAACTGCGATGTCCGGGGCGGCGATACGAGTAAGGCAGGCTATTTCGCCGGGATGATTACTGCCGAGTTCGGCAATGACAATCCGGCAGTCCGGCTCTGCTGTGAGCAGAGTCAGGGGAAGACCGATGTTGTTATTAAAACTCTTCGGCGACTGGTGTACGCGGAAACGCTGACTTAAGGCCTGGTACACTATTTGCCTTGTCGTTGTTTTGCCCGCCGAGCCGGTTATGGCAACTACTTTGAAGCCTGCTTGCCGACGGTATTGGCTTGCAAGGTCGCCGAGGGCTTTTATGGTATCGGGGACTTTGAGTATGGATTTGTCGGCAATGTTTTTATCTTCGATGTCTTTGCTGACTACGGCACAGGCGGCGCCTTTTGCGAAGGCATCTGCTACGTAATCGTGGCCATCGAAATTTTCGCCGGCAATCGCAAAGAAACAATCACCGGTTTTGGTCGTCCGCGAGTCTATACTTACGCCTGTGAAAATGCCGGTGTTTGTGAGAGGCTTGGCATTTATTATCTGAGCCAGGGCTGGTATCGGAAATTCTTTCATTTTAGTTTTCGATAATCAAATTATGTATTTTCAGAGAGATAAGCGATTGTTGATGCAATATAAGTAATTATGCTATAATTTTGCAGATGGTCAAGGATTTTGAAATCATCGGAGATATTAAATCGTGCGCGCAACATTTTGTTCTTTTGAAAAAATTACAAATATTTGAAAATTAAGCTTGACTAATAACGTTATGCGTTATATAATTTAACTGGTTTATGATTAAAACCTTTAAATGTAAAGAAACAGAGAAAATCTTCGGCCGGGAATATTCTCGGAAGCTGCCTCGTGATATTCAAAAAGCAGCTTTTAGGAAACTGCGCATGATTAACAGGAGTAAAACGCTCAGTGATTTGAAAATCCCGCCGGCTAACAGGCTGGAAAAATTATCCGGTAAAAGAAAAGGACAATATAGTATTCGTATTAATGATCAATGGCGAATTTGTTTTAAGTGGGTAGATAATAATGCCCTTGGGGTAGAAATTATAGATTATCATTGAGGAGAAACAATGGGAAAGAGCAAGATTCCTCCTTTACATCCCGGTGAGGTGCTTTTCGAAGAATTCTTAAAGCCTTTGAAGATAAGCCAGAATCAGCTTGGCCGATGCCTGGGAGTGTCTCCTCGAAGAATAAATGAGATCATTCATGGCAAAAGAAGTGTAACGGCTGACACGGCACTTCGCTTAGCCCGCTATTTTGGCAATTCGCCGCAGTTTTGGCTGGGCCTTCAGATGGACTATGATTTGGATATAGAGACGGACAGGCTTTCACATAGTATAAAAAGAGAAGTGAAAAAGCTGGTCTATACATGATTATATCCGGTTTGTGGTCAGGTACTCCATGGCGATTTGTTTATCGCTGAAGTCGAACTTTTGCTTTCCGATTATCTGGTATGTTTCATGGCCTTTGCCTGCTATCAGTACGATATCATTTTTGCCGGCGGTTCTTATAGCCGAGGCGATGGCTTTTTTTCTGTCCGGCTCAATTAAAATTGTTTGCGAATCCGGATTTTCGAAGCCGGTGATAATGTCTTTTATGATTTGGTCAGGATTTTCGGTTCGCGGGTTGTCGCTGGTAACGATTATAAAATCAGCTAATTTTTCGGCCACCTGGGCCATACGCGGGCGTTTTGTTTTGTCTCTGTCTCCGCCGCAGCCGAAAACGACTATTAACTTGCCTTTGCAGAGCGGCTTTAGTGTCGAGAGGACGTTTTTCAAGGCATCGTCGGTATGTGCGTAATCGACCAGCACTGAGAAATCACAGGCGAAGTCGATTTTTTCCAGTCGGCCCGGTATCGTCTTCAAAGCTGACAGGCCAGCGGCTATCGTTTTCAAATCGACGCCGGCGGCGAGGCACAAGCCGGCTGCCGCCAGGCAGTTGCTTACATTATACAGACCAAGTAAGGGTGTTGTTACAATAGCAGATTGGCCGGCGCAATCCATATTGAAAACCGTTCCGCCGGTGTCCATGGATTCGATATGGGCGATGATATCCGCCGGGGCGTCAATAGAGTACCATAAGATTTTGGCTTTGGTTTGCCCTGCGATAGAGACGGCATGGGGGGATTGTTTGTTCAATACTGCTACGGCATCGGGTGAAAGGGCGGAGAAAAGTATGGTCTTTGCGGCCAGGTAATCTTCTTCGGTTTTATGATAGTCCAGATGGTCGCCTGCGAGGTTGGTAAAAGCGGCGGCTTTGAAGTTAATGGCTGCCAGACGGTTTTGCGAAAGTGCGTGGCTGCTTGCTTCGATGACCATATATTTTGCGCCGTTTTTTAGCATTTGCTCCTGCCCGGCGGCGATGGTCATACAATCGGGTGTTGTCAGAGCGGCCTCGCTGGAGTTTCCTGAGCAGGTATCGTAAATGACGGTGCCAAGCAGGCCGCACTTTTGTCCTGCTTGTTGGATGCAGGAGCGTACCATATAGGCAACGGTGGTTTTCCCGTTTGTGCCGGTGACCGCGAGGTTCGTTAGCCCGCAAGCGGGGTTGCCCCTGACTGCTTGTGCGAGGAGGGCTGCTGCTTCTATGGAATCGTCAACGACTATTACGTCAGCATCATTTTGAGTGCATCTATCAGAGGCGGATTGACAGACGATATATTTGGCGCCGCCGGCAAGGGCCTGGTCAATGAAATCGTGTCCGTCGCAGGCGGTGCCTTTGACAGCCACGAAGATATCGCCATCTGCAACGGCGCGGGAATCGACACAAATATTTCGAGCGTTGTCTGACGAAAGCAGGTTTAGCAATTCATTAAAATCCATTTCTTTTTATTTTAATCGAAAGCACAGGCAATTCAACCTTAGTGTGCCCGCTGGTGGAATAAAAAATGGTTTGTGGTTATATCTGCTGCTCGCATAGTATTATTTGCACCTCGTGGGGAATTATTTTAGTGAGAAATTGCAGTTACGGGTTATAATCTGGCCTTGAAGTTTTGCATATTAGAATCGCCGGTATTTACCTGAGAAAAGGCAGGTCAAGATATCCGCCTATATTTGAGAAGGGAAGTTTGATTATGAAGGATAAGTGTCTTTTTGGGATTTGTTTTTTATTGGTTGTTATAAGTGCTGTT
>DAOUVA010000012.1 GCA_030667885.1 Phycisphaerae bacterium | reverse complement strand
TGTTCTGGTCGATAGCTCTTTTAAGCAGGCACTGGCGAATCATAACTATCGGATTAACCTTCGCCTCAGCGCCGCCGGCCCGAGCACTATCACTGGCCCCGCGAGCGATAATCTGTGCCGCTTCAGCTCTTGCCCGATGCGCGGAGGGGTCCGCACCGGTGAGAGAGGTGCTCGGCCCCTGAAGAGCATGAATGATACCTATATGGCAGGCGAGCATGTTGGGCAGGTATTTCAACAGCCATAAAGGTGTTACCATTTCAAGACCTTCTTTGCCCCATTTACGAATGTCAAATTTACCGTCGGTTATGCTTGCAGCTACCGCGGGAGCAAGCTCAACCAGGTCGCAGCTTATAAGACCCGCCCCCAGATTGATTGCCATACGCTCAGGATTGACATTGATGTTTTCCGGGTCGATGCCCTTTGTAATAAGGCCGCTGTTGGTCAATGCTTCGTTTGCCGCTATGATCGCCAGTTCAATATCCCTGGACATCAGCTTAACGGCTTTGCGAAATGTCTTCGGCACATAATCTCGTATTTTATAATCGGGAACCTGGCCGGCTAATTTGCAGCTAAAGCCAACAGGATCAAATGCTGTAATTTTGTCTATCCCACACTTACCTGCACATAGAGCAGCCCAAGTGTCACTTATGGTTAATCCAAGGGGGGTTACTGCACCAAGGCCGGTTATTACTACGCGAGCCGAATTCATCATTTTTGCTCCGAATCGGCGCCGGAACCAGCGTTACCTGAGACCACATCTCGCAAAAGTGATTCGAACACCGATGTGCCGGCAGTGAACACAAAGTTTTCCTCAGGAAATTCTTTACCTGCCAGGTTCTGGTCTATATGGCTGAACATTAAATCTATTTCGGCAATTAACTTATCTGCACAGGTAATTTTACCGCTTGTGCTTGCGGCTTCCGGAGCAATAGAATCTATTTCTGTATCTAATTTTAGCGTATCGCCCGGTTTTACATAGTCGAAAAAGACGGCTTTTTTTATCTTCGCAAGGATGACTTTTTCCTGAAAATCCTTTGCCTGGCCTACGAGTATGCCTGATGTCTGGGCCATTGCCTCAATCATTAAGCATTCCGGCATGACGGGAAAGCCGGGGAAATGGTCGTGTAAATGCTCTTCGGCAAGGGTTACATTCTTTATCGCGACGGCACGCCGACCACTTTGAAACTCAATAAATTTATCTATCCAAATCCAACGCATTTTCAGCCATCCTGCTGTTAACAGCTTCGAGGACTTTATACTATTTAAGCAGCATTCAGCTTGCCTTCAATGTAATTTACAATCGCATTGACGGTGAACAGGTCACCCAATTTGTTAATGTCAGGGTCGTCCACAAATCCCGTAATATCGGTATGCGGCATCTTCTCTCGTAATTCGGCCAGTCCTTTTTCGGTTAGCTTGCCGTTCTGAACAAAGTCGGGATTGTTCATTAAATTCTCAGCGGGGAATAATTCTTCCCGAGGGATTTTTATTCCGAACGTCTTCTCCAATCGAAACACTATGTCCAAAAAGTCGATGCTTTCAGCTCCCAAATCCCCCATTAAGGTCGCTTCGTTCGTAACCTCATCATCGTCAACGCCCAATGCATCAATCAGAACTTCCTGAACCTGCTGTATAATTTCGTCCCGATTCATTGCCATACTTTTTTACCTCCAGCATAAAATTTCGTATTTCGTATTGCGTTTAGTATTTTCACGTCTGCGTTAAACAGGAATCTAACCACAGCCCAATAATTTCCATCGTTTTTTCATATTTTCGATAACCTTGGCATCGACAGCAACCATTGCTGAATCCCGGTCGGCCAGATTAAAATGCCTCAAGCCGAATCTTGCTTCAACAATCCTTACGCCATCCGAGGAGCCGAAACCGCTAAAGCTGCTTATGTTTTCCTCGATAGCCCTGGCCTCAACCGTATATTCTATCTGGGAACCAGGTGCCAGGAAACTCTTATATTTCACATTTCTTGCCTGTTCAAGCAATATCATACTGTGGGCGAAATTTTCCGTCCGGCGTACAAGCCACGATGCCGATTCTATCAGCCCTTGCAGCAGCAATACGCCGGGCAATACAGGAAACGTGGGAAAATGGTCGGCCAGATATTCCTCAGCTAAAGAAACGCCCTTGATAGCCTTTATTTCCTTGCCGGCGTCCAGCGAAATAACCTTGTCAATAAGTATAAAACGCATAATTTCTTGCCCGTGAATCACGTCTCGATTCGCAGTTAACCAACACCTTTCTATGACTTTCTATTTTTTCTAAACGCTATACGCTATACACTTAACGCTGATTTTGCAATTCTTTTTCCAGCCTTTTTTACCTTTTTTATACTCGACGACTTTCGTCCCGGGAGAATTGGGATTGTTATTTGAAAATCTCACACAATTAGTTATACTCTTGCGACTATGGAAATACGCAGTGCAAATATTTCGGATGCCAAGGCCATTCACGCCTTGATAAGTTCTTATGCCGAGCGGGACAGGATGCTGTTTTGCCCGATGGCTGATATTTACGAGAAACTGCAGACCTTTAGTGTGGCCATGGTCGATGGCAGCGTTGTCGGATGCTGTGCTCTGGAAGTCATCTGGTCAAATTTAGCGGAAATAAAATCCCTGGCAGTTGATGAAACGAAGAAAGAAAAGGGCATAGGCCGGATGTTAGTAACCGCCGCCATTGAACAAGCCCTCAGGCTTGGCGTGCCGAAGGTTTTCGCACTTACGCTTGAGCCGGACTTTTTTGAGAAATTAGGCTTTGAGATCGTAGAAAAAGAAACACTGCCGATGAAGGTCTGGAGCGATTGTGCGAAATGCTCTAAGCAGCAAAATTGTGATGAGATAGCTGTCGTAAAAGACGTATCTACAGAAGTCAGAGGCGCCGAGCAAGCAAATGGCTGCGAAAATTAACCTATTTGTCTGCGTTGGAACAGGGCGATAGCCAATGCGAGTATGGCTGTTGTGTAGCAAAAGGCATAAGAGGCAGTTATTACGATATATTTTACAGGTACCTGGCTGCCCTCATAAATCGCGTCGCTTATCCAGAAAATCTGCAGATTCGGAACCAAAAATCTGCCAATTTGTCCCCATAAATATCTCTGCGGCACTTTATTTCCGAGGTCGTACTTATCGTTATCCTTAGGTAAATCATTGGCCCCAAAGAACTCATACTGGCCGGATTGGAGATTTTTTACTTCGTATCCCTTCAATCCCCCGAATGTGTAATCGCTTACAAGACCCAATAAAAAAATCCCAATACAGCACGAGAGCGTTACTACAATATTAAACCTGGAGGAAAGTGCCACCGCCAGAGCCACCATTATTATTGCAGCCAACAGCAGTAATACCGAGCCGTAAATATCCACGGTGTTCATACCATTACCCTTAGGATTAAACTGCCATTTATTGTCAATAAAAATCAGAAATACAATGCCTAATGTAGCGAATATGCCGGTTAAAACGATTGCTGTTGACGAAAACTTCCACTCATAAGCATAATTAAAAAAAGCACTTAGCAAAAATACCGCGACAACGATAATCCCTGCTGTAGCAATAACTGTCCAGTCGTGCGGGTCATTTACCGTTTCGAGGACACCGTGCCTAATTGTCATCAGCAGGGCGATAGTGCAGATATAGTGCGCCAGAACCACGGCAGAAGCCACACCGAAAAATTTCGCAACAATGAATATCGGACGTTGAACAGGTTTTGTCAGAACAGTCATTATAGTCTTATTTTCCATTTCCTTGGCTACAGCACCGGAAGCGGAAAATATTGAAATGAACAAGCTGGTCAAAAAAAGCGTAGATAATCCTATCTCTCGCAAGAGCTTGTTGTCGTCGCTCATTGTGTACATTGTCAAAGATGGGCTAATAAAGAGCAAAAACAGGGCGGCAACAATAATAATTGCATATACAGGCTGTCTCAGGGTTTCTATGAAAGTGTTTTTTGCAATAGTAAATAATTTATTCATCTGTCACTACCAACCCGCACCGCCTGTGCTGAATACCGAAGTTTCGCGGTTTTATATAAGAACATAATTTTTTTTTCAATTACCTCTATACCAGAATAACGATTATTGTTATATTACACAACTTGTAATTTGTAAAGAACATACACAGATATTATGTGAATACTGTGTTTGTGGATTTTTGTTCGGAGTATAAACCGGTATAAAAAATGACAGTATCATCAAAACGCCCTGAAAACATAGCGATTGTATCTTTGGTCTTGAGTGTAATATTCTTCGGCATTGCCTTCTTCTTAGGCCGATGGAGCGGCTTCTTTGCCATCTCTGCAATTAGCTGGCTGATTCTCTCTTCGGCTTTGATTTGGCTGGTTTTATGTGTTCAATTCCATCAACGTTCCCTGGCAGAGCAGGAAAAACTCGACATGGGCCAACTGGTCAAGGACGAGAAGTCTTCGGCAATCTTTCAAGCCAGCGGTGAACGTGCCGGCTTATACGCCACTGCTCAGCGGCACCTTAAAATACTCGAAAAATGGTTCATTCCCATATTCTCAACACTAATCGCCGCTTATGAAATAGGTCTCGGACTTTATTTATTAAAGGCCGTTATGAAGGGCCTTGAAGGTGAGCCGCAACAAACTTTGCTTTGTGCAATTGGTATGACGGCCATCGCATTTCTGAGCTTTTTAATCTCTCGGTATGCCACAGGTATGTCGGCTCAGCCGGAGTGGAAACCGTTAAGAGCAGGTGGCAGCACTCTTTTAAGCATAGCTGTTTTGTGCTTTGCTATAGCAATAGGTTTGGCATTGTCACAATTCAAGTCTTTCGTGGTGCTACACATAATTAACTGGATTATCCCGGTTCTGCTTGTTTTCATCGGCGCCGAAACCGCTTTGAATCTCATCTTCGATATCTACCGTCCGAGACTAAAAGGACAATACAGCAGAAGCGCCTTTGACAGCAGACTATTGGGGATTATAAATGAACCGGGCGGAATATTCCGCAGTGCCGCAGGTGCCATTGACTATCAGTTTGGCTTCAAGGTTTCTCACACATGGTTTTATAAACTGCTCGAAAAAGCAATAGCACCTTTGGTTTTATTTGCCGCAATTACACTATACTTGTTGAGTTGTATTATCGTAGTCGCACCCAATGAGGAAGTTATAATAGAACGATTCGGCAATCCCAAAAACGATGCGAATGATGTCAGGCTTGTCGGCCCGGGACTTCATAGAAAATGGCCATGGCCGATAGATATTGCTTATAAGTACCCGACGAAGAAAGTAATGGACCTTAGTATCGGCTTTGTCGCCAACGAGGAAAACAACGACAAAGCTGGGCATGGCCCGTTATTGTGGGGCACACAGCATTATAAGGAAGAACACCAGTTTCTTGTGGCAAGTAAACAAACAAGTATATCCTCAGACGATTCGGCAGTGCCCGTGGGAATTGTTATTGCCGCTGTTCCAGTTCAATACAGAGTAAAGGATTTATATTCTTTCATCTATAACCACAACGAACCGGAAAAACGGCTTGAAGCTATCTGCTATCGTGAGCTTACGAAGTTCGCAGCCAGTGCAAAAATCGAGGTTGATGATGAAGCCGACCTTGAGCAGAGCCTGCTCGGAGCAGGCAGGACTCAGGCCAAGAACACATTGACACGTGAAATCCAGAAGGCCGCCGACGAAGCGGGCTTAGGGGTTGAAATCGTTTTTCTGGGTCTTCAGGGTATTCACCCTCCGACTGAAGTAGCAGCAGATTACCAGGAGGTTGTCGGCGCGGTTCAGACAAAACAGGCACTTATCCTCGAAGCTCAGGCAAATAGAGATGAAAGTCTAAGTACACTTGCAGGTTCTGTTCAGGCCGCCGATGAGCTTTACAGTCTCGCAGTAAAATATCAGCATGCGGAAAAAACAAACAGGACGGAAGATGTCGAAACGATTGGTATTGAGCTGGATACGGCACTTGAAGAATCCAAAGGCGATATCTTTCAGACACTGAGAGAATCTCAAAGCTATGCCTTTGAAAAAGCCACACTTGCAAAAGCAGCCGGTGAACGCTTCGACAGCCAGCTCAAGGCATACAGGGCAGCAAAAGAGATTTACACACAGCATCTTAGGTTAAATATGCTCGAAGAATCTCTGAAAAATATACGAAAATATATCGTGGCCGCAGATCCGAACGATAAGCAGATTTTTATAATCGATGTCCAGGAAAAACTCACGCCAAGTATATATGACATCGGTGGTTTTGAGGAGATCAGTAAATAATGAAAAATATAGTCATTACAATTTTTATCGCATTAGTTGTTTTAATTATGGGTTTGTATCTGATTTCTTTTCAGGTCAGAGAGACCGAGTCCGCATTAGTAACAAGATTCGGTAAACCTGTACGCACAATCACCGAGCCAAAACTATGCTTCAAGTTACCGGCCCCGATAGAACGTGTACACAGGTTCGACTCCAGGATGCATGTTTTTGAGGCCGACCTCGGAGAGACTACTACTAAAGGTGCTGTGCCGATTATAGTAAATACTTATGTAGTTTGGAGGATTTCCGAGCCTTTGAGATTCCTGAATTCCGTTGGTACTGTCAAGGAAGCGGAAATCAAACTGTACAGCCAGATTACCGACACGCAAAACAGGGTAATCGGTCAGCATTCCTTCGGTGAATTTGTGAACAGCGACCCGGCTAAAATTAAATTCAAGGAAATTGAAGCCGAAATGCTCGCAGACCTTGAACAAACCTTGAGCAACGAATACGGCATTGAAATCAAGACTCTCGGCATAAAACAGCTCAAAGTCAGTAAAGATGTCACGGTGAAAGTGTTCGAGCGGATGAAAGCTGCCAGAAGCCTCCGGACCAAAGCTACCATTTCCGAGGGCCAGGGCCAGGCAACCAAAATAAAAGGCGAGGCTGATTTTAAAATGTCTGTTCTGCGTACTTCCGCAGAAGCAAGGGCCCTGGATATACGAGGGCAGGGTGATGCCGAAGCGGCGAAACATTATAAAAAGCTGGAAGAAGATCCTGAACTCGCGATGTATCTGCGTGATATCGACAGCCTGGGAAAGATGTTAAAGGAACGTTCAACTATCGTTATTCCGGCCGATTCGGAACCTTTCAAACTTTTAAAGGAAGCCCCGTCCCTGAAACCTAAACAGTAAGAATAACGTAAATTTTATTGTGCGAAATGAAATAAAAGTTACACAAGATTATGGCTGAAGAACATAAAAATAGTGATAAGGATTTAAAAGCAAAGAAACCAGATAAATCCAAACCCGTAGAACTTGATGCTGCCGGCAAGTCGCTGTCGGAAGCATTGGGAATCAGCTTCGTCATCCTGAAAGTGATAATGGCGGTGCTTATCCTTGCATTTCTGGCCTCCGGTTTTAAAACGGTTGGTTCCGACGAGCAGGCCCTTGTTTTACGATTCGGAAAGATTCGCGGAGTTGGCGAGGGCAGAGTTCTCAAACCCAGAACCTGGCCGTACTGGATAATCCCATATCCGGTGGAAAAGATGGTAAAAATCCCTGTAGAGAAGAAGGTGGATTTGGCCATAAGGCCTTTTTGGTATTACCAAAGTAAAGAAGAAATGCTAATGGATCCCTCTATCCAAAAGACCAGATTCCTGCCTGAACTGGACCCCGTAAAAGATGGTTATTGTATTACGCGAAGTGAAAGACAGGATGAGAATATATCTGGATCGAGTGGAAGTGACTACAATATCGTCCATTGTAAGTGGCGGCTAACCTATCAGATTGATGACCCTGTACGGTTCTTTAAGAATATTTACGTCGAAGATGTAAAGCCGGGCGATATTTATCTTGATGTTGTAATAGAGAGTATAACTCCGCTTTTGCAAAATATCTTTGAAGATGCGATAGTAACCGCAACGGTGAATTATACTATCGACGATATTATGTACGAGAAAGTAGCACGGCTAACAGAAGATATCAAAGAATTGGTGCAGGAAAAACTCGACACGATAGAAAGCGGCTTAAAAGTTGTGCAGATACAGCTTACAGAAAAGACCTGGCCACGGCAGGTCGATAAGGAGTTTCAGGCATTAGTTACTGCCAGCCAGGACCGTCAAACAAAAATAAACGCCGCCCGGAGCTATGCTGAAAGCACTCTGAATGAGACCGCCGGTCCTGTGGCAGAAAAATTATTTGCAGCCTTATATGATGATACAGTCAGTGAAGAAGAAAAGGAGTTATTGTGGTCCCAATTGGCAGGTACAGCTCAGGAGAAAATCTCTGAGGCAAGGTCCTACCAAAGCAAAGTCGTATCAAATGCCAGAGCCAACGCCGAATATCTCAAGGTATTGCTTCCCGAATATCGCAAACATCCGGATCTTGTTATTCAGAAGATATATCAGGACGCAATAGAACGCATTTTCAACAATGTTGATGAGAAATTTATTATTCCTAAGGGGGCAGAATGGCGAATTCTGATAAACAGAGACCCCACGTTAAAACCGAAAACCAACAAACAGCAACCGACACCAGGGAATTAAAAATTAGCTGAATCTTAATATTCAAGAAAAAAAAGACGAAAAAGACGAAACTATGGCTCACCAACATTTACATTTTCAGGATGACGTCGCCGCCGAGCACACTCACGGCAAGCAGATTCGCGTAAGCCTTGCACTGTTAGGAACATTAGCCGGCGGAATGCTGCTGATAAACAGCGGCATCGCAAGACTCATTTGGGGCAGCGGCAGCTTCGAACCTGAGTTTTTAGCAATGGCTGGTGCTATACTGCTCGGTGCTCCCATCGTCTATCATGCAATAAAAAGCCTTGTTCAGGGGCATGCACATATGGATGAACTGGTTGCACTGGCCATAATAGCAGCCTTTGCAACGCAGGACTACGTCACGGCAGGTATCGTCGCGTTCTTTATGCTCCTCAGCGAGCTAATTGAAACACGTACCGCCCTCGGGGCACGCGCCTCAATCGAATCTCTGATAAAGCTCACACCTACGAAAGCAAACATTCTCGACAGTGACGGTTCTGAAAGAGAAGTTAAAGTAAGCAGCTTAAAAACCGGCGATTGCATCCGTACCCGACCCGGTGACAATATTCCGGCCGATGGCGAAGTTATAAAAGGCCTTAGCTCCGTTAACGAGGCGACAATAACAGGTGAATCTCTGCCCGTCGATAAGGTCCCGGGGATGCAGGTTTTTGCTGGTACGAACAACCTTACAGGCGTGCTTGATATTACCGTAACCAAAGCCGGTAAAGACACAACTCTCGGTAAGGTTCAGTCGCTCATTATGCAGGCTGAGCAAACGAAGATACCGATTATGCGGATAATCGACCAACATGTTAAATGGTACACACCTACAATCTTAATGATTGCCGGTATAGTTCTGTTCTTCACCCGTGATATAGACAGGGCTATTACGATACTTGTTGTCTCGTGTCCCTGCGCATTGATTCTGGCTACGCCGACGGCAATGGTGGCGGCTATTTCCGCTTCCGCCCGCCTTGGTATTCTGATAAAGAATGTCGCCGACCTCGAGATTGCCGGCAAGATGACGGCGATGGTGTTCGACAAAACAGGAACGGTAACTACCGGCCGTTTGTATGTAACAAAACTAACGCCTTCTGATGGTGTCGAGCCGGCTGAATTATTAGCTGCTGCAGCATCTGCCGAGCAGATGAGTAAACACCCGGCAGCAAGGGCGCTCAGGGAAGTGGCAAAGGAAGCAAACCTATCTTTACCTGAAACGCATAACTTCAAGGAAACACCGGGTAAAGGCGTAACTGCAGTTATCGACTCATCCACAATTTATGTCGGAAGAGATACATTCCTCAAGGAAAACAACATTGATGTAAGTAATGTTTCCGACCCGGCCCTGCATGAGGAGCAGGGTTTCAGTACCCTTTATGTAGCAAAAGATTCCAAGTGCATCGGCTGGATTGGCTTGCAGGACAAAACCAGACCCGAAGCCAGGCAAGCCATTAAGGAACTGATCGATCTGGGCATAAAAAGAGTAACCATGCTTACAGGTGACCGGAATGAAGTAGCGAGCCGTGTTGCCGCCGAACTTAGCTGTACTGATTTCAAAGCACATTGTTTACCTCATGACAAATTAGCAATTGTCGAGCAGATTAAAAAAGAGGGCCATACCGTTGTCGTTGTCGGAGACGGCATAAACGATGCACCTGCATTGGCGGCAGGTGACCTGGGTATTGCTATGGGTGCGGCAGGCAGCGACGTAGCTATTAATTCCGCTTCAATTGCCCTAATGAGCAACGATTTGAAGCGACTGCCTTTCCTTGTTCGGCTTTCCAGAAAAACAAGGAAAGTTATTACTCAGAATCTTGGTTTTGGAATATTATTTGTCATTCTTGGTGACACCGCAGGGGCAGCGGGGTGGCTGCCGGCTGTCTATGCGGCGGCTTTGCATTTTGCCGGCTCACTGATTGTCGTCTTTAACAGTGCTCGACTTGTCCGCTACGGCGAGGACCTTGACCACGAAATATAATGGCAAAACCCGGTAATAAGCAACATGATACAAAATATAGAATATGCTGTTGAAACCTTCTCCCTGACCAAGATTTTTTCCGACTGGTGGGGACGGGCCAGGGTTTATGCCGTGGACAACCTGGATTTACAGGTTCGTCATAATGAAGTTTTCGGTCTTTTAGGCCCCAACGGCTCGGGTAAAACAACAACCATAAAAATGCTTTTAGGACTGCTTCATCCAACAAAGGGAAAGTCATTAATTCTCGGCGGTGATGGAACAGACTCTCAAATCAATTCCAGAATCGGTTTTTTACCAGAGGAATCTTATTTATACAGGTACCTGAACGCCCGCGAAACTCTGGATTTTTACGGCAGATTATTCGGCCTGTCATCCAAAGTGCGAAAAATGCGTATCGAAGCTCTGCTCGATATGGTCGGATTAATGGCCGTCGCGAACAGACCGGTCGGAACGTTTTCGAAAGGTATGGCCCGCCGAATCGGCCTTGCACAAGCACTGATAAACGATCCCGACTTACTTATACTGGATGAACCGACAACAGGTCTTGACCCCATTGGAACAAGACAGATAAAGGATTTAATCCTTAAACTTACCGAACGCGGCAAGACAATTTTACTTTGCAGCCATCTGCTTGCAGACGTCGAAGATGTATGCGACAGAATTGCAATTCTTTATGGCGGCAAAATCCAGATACAGGGGCAGGTCAGTGACCTCTTACAGCAGACAAATAAAAGGCAAATTACCACCGATGCCATAAGCGATGCCACCATTGAGAAGATAAAGCAGTTAATTCATAAAGAAAATGCCGAGTGTGTGGTAACCTCTCCGATGGACAAACTCGAAACATATTTTATCAAAACGGTGGCGGCCGCTCAGCAACAGGAACAGACCACAAGCGGTGCGGTCAGCACTACTAAAATCGGAGATTTCCTTACACAGCAAACCGCTACGGAAGATATACTCGATAAACTTGTCTCTGCACCGGTATCAAAGGAAAGCCCGGCGGAAACTCCGGCAACAGAAAAGGTGATTCCTGTCGAAAGTTCCGATCCTGAACATGCGGAACAGTTGCTAAGTAAACTGACCAGCTCAACCGAGCAGACCGAGCCAGATGCCTCTGTCAGAAACGAACAAATCACAACGCAACCGGTCGAATCCCAGGCCCCTCAGACCGAGCAAGTCAACGAAAGTATTCTGGACCAGCTCACAGGCAAGGAATCCTCCCATGACCAGGCCAAAGAGCCAACCGACAAATCACAGGCAGGAGACATAGGCGATGCGTAGTATCTGGGCTGTCGCCACAAATACTATAAAGCAGGCTATACGGATGAAGGTTGCCGTTGTTTTTCTAATCCTTCTGCTTGTCCTTCTTTCTGCTATGGGTTTTTCTTCCACAGGCGATGGAACCTTAAAAGGCAGACTACAAACCTTCGTAAGCTACGGTCTTTCACTGACCAGTATTTTGCTCAGTTTACTTACGATAATAATCTCCATTTACACAGTAACCAGCGACATTGAGCAAAGACAGATATATACAGTTATCACAAAGCCCATTCGACGATTTGAGTTTCTTCTGGGCAAACTGCTCGGAGTAATATTATTAGATATAGTTTTGCTCAGTTTATTTGCAGCGATAATATACACAGTTACTATTTACACGCCGAAATTCAGCAAGGCAACTGATATTGAACGTATGCAGGCCTACTACGAGTTTTTTACTGCAAGGGCCTCGCTGACTGTCCCGGCGATCGATGTTTCCCAGGAGGTCGAGGATACTTACAAGAAACTTGAAACAAGCGGCGGATTACCCGAAAATGTGCCATACGAGGAAATGATTGCCCAGATCACCATGCAAAAACAGCTTGCGAATCGAGCAGCTGATGTCGGGCAGGTACTGACATGGGAATTCGATAATGTTAAATCTCTTGCCCAAAATATCTTTATAAGATTCAAATACGATGTTGCGGTTAATCCACCCGATATGCAGGTCTATGGCAGATGGGTTGCAGGCGACTATCAATATATCAAGTATGGCACAGAGAGCGAAACTCCCATTTACAACCAGATCCATAAAAACTCGGTTCGTGATTTTCACGAAATAGTAATCCCGGCCAATGTTATACCTGAACATGGCCGTCTGGCTGTCGCATTCCAGAACTATCCACTAAACAACACGGTTATATTCTTTCCCCCTGACGGCATAGAAGTGCTTTATAAGGCGGATACTTTCACAGGCAATTTCATAAGGGTTATTTTTCTAATACTGTTTCGTTTGATATTTCTGGCATGCCTGGGCACATTAGCTTCGACTTTCCTGTCTTTTCCTGTGGCTATACTGCTCTGCCTCGTACTTTTTACAACGTCGTGCTTCAGCGGCTTTGTAATCGAATCCTTCGGCTTTCTAAGTGAAAATATTAGTGTGATCTACACTTATACTATCACGTGGATAGTTAGGCTTTTACCGCAGTTTGACAAATACAATCCTACCCGGTTCATGGTTCCCGGGCTATTATTGAGCTGGACGGTATTAGCCAGGTGCGCCGTTGTCATGGTTTGTATTAAATCACTTTTGTTGTTGGTTCTTGCTTTAATTATTTTCAGCTATCGGGAAATTGCAAAAATTATTGTGTAGTTCCTTTTACGGTTTTTATGCGTTTACGAGACAAAATAATCTGTTTTGTTTGTATAGTTCTTGCAGTTGGTTTATTTATTGGCGCCGGCATACAGCTCGACTCCATAAATCGCCAGCGTCAGGATATGAATTTGATAATCGACACGCCTGAAAACCTCCCTCCTTCACTGGCATTCGCTACCATTGCAACCGGAGCCTTTCGCGGCCTGATCGTGGATATCTTATGGATGCGGGCGGATAAACTGAAAGAGGAAGGTCAGTTCTTCGACGCCAGACAACTTGCCGAATGGATAACAATCCTGCAGCCTCGATTCGCATCGGTATGGGAGTTCCACGCCTGGAATATGGCTTATAACATCTCGGTCGCCATACCAGAGACACAGCCGGACCAAAGATGGCAATGGGTCAGAAACGGTTATGAACTGCTCCGTGACGAGGCCATTGATAAATATAAACTCAAAAACATTACGCTTTTCCGTGAACTTGGCAGGATATTCCAGCACAAAATTGGCGGTGTATCAGATGATGCACATAAATACTATAAATTGCAATTGGCTCTGTCTTTGGAGCCGCTTCTTGGCCCTGTGGATAATCAGTATTTTGATGCGCTCGCCGAAGCACCTCTAACCTGGCAGGAAATTACCAAAGACCCTAATATGGCCTCGTTAATCGAAGCATTAAAAGCAGCCAGTAAAGCATTTTCAGATGAAAACGAGTTTGTGAGCAATTACTTGTCTCTACGGCAAAACTCCCAAAGGTTTGATCCTGCCGCTGGTAAAGCAATAGACGAATTCAGAGGCACAGAAGTCCTTAAGAAGTTTGATATTTTCGCCAAGGCCTGGCAATTACGTAAGGTCTGGAAACTTGACCCGGTTATAATGCAAGAGATAAACAGAAGCTACGGCCCCATAGATTTCAGCGATCCGAATACACATCTGCCTCTGGATTGGCGGCACCCCGATAGTCACGCAATTTACTGGGCCATTAAAGGTCTTAAAATACTTGCCGAAGAGGAAGACCGGGAAATCG
This sequence comes from Phycisphaerae bacterium, assembly GCA_030667885.1. Taxonomy (GTDB): domain Bacteria; phylum Planctomycetota; class Phycisphaerae; order Sedimentisphaerales; family Anaerobacaceae; genus NIOZ-UU13. Next base: position 6,860 of record DAOUVA010000012.1, on the reverse strand, counting down.
ATGCAACTGAAACAAACGCAGATCGAATCGTATTTCATAGCTTGCAGGATCTCTTCCGTAACGGCACAATATTTATCTACGAATCACAACTTCCCGCATCTTCACAGGATTCTCCAGAGCAACCTCAGGAGCGGATATACAAAGAAGTGTTTTTGCGGCCGGATTTGAGAATGTTTGAGCCGTACAATACCTCAGTGCTTACAACTCTCAAAAAATACAAAGATGATGGAGACGAGGGCCGTTATGTATCTCTTCAGAACGGTCACCGCAATATGCTCAAGAATGCCGTTTTTTCCTTCTATCAGGCCGGACACAAAGACCATGCACAAAAAATCTTGAACCAATTACAAAAGCTATATCCATTACCTGAGTTCAAGGTCCCGCTTGTAGTTTTTGCAAGAAGACGTTTATTCGAAGAACTCGAAAGCATCGGCATAAATGATGCAAAAGAGCAGATAACCTTACTTCTTCGGGAAAGTTACTATTTATATGCAATCCGTGATGACGACGCGTCGTTCAACAGTGAAAAAATGGCAGAAGAAATCTGGAACTATTACAAGGTAAAACATGATGACCCTGAATTTAGGATTAACCTGCCCGAGTTAAAGCTGTTAAGATACTTTGGTTTGATTGACTTTCTGAATGACCAACAATATCCTCCTTACTTAAGACAGAATTTGCTTGGCCGGATACGAATTGAAAAACCGGAGCTATTCAAGCAATTAGAAGTCGAAGCAGAAAAAATCAGGAAACAATCAGAACAAGCTAAATGATCCGACACCTATCGAGCTTAATACACGCCTGAGAAGTGTGTTACGACCGGTTTCAGTTATGGACGATACACTTACGCAACAATTAACTCCTTCTCAGCGAAAAGCTGTCTTTCACCATGAGGGGCCTTTGCTCGTTCTTGCCGGGCCGGGCAGCGGTAAAACCCGCGTAATAACATATCGCATCGCAGCACTTATTGACTCAGGTGTTCATCCATATAATATTTGCGCAATAACTTTCACAAACAAAGCCGCCGATGAGATGCGCCAAAGAGCGTTTAATCTTGGTGCCTGTGCCGGGGCACATATCAGCACCTTTCACTCTTTATGTGTCAGAATTCTTCGCAAATATGCAGACAAAGCCGGTATCAAATCCAACTTCAGCGTCTATGACTCCTCCGACCAGGCCAGGTGTATCAAGCTGGCTGTCAAAGATTGCGAACTTGACACGAGCAACTTTTCTCCCGCCCGAATGCTCGATGTTATTTCCACTTTGAAAAACAAACTGATAGACGCCGAATCCTTCAGAAATGATGCCGATGATTTTTTTTCTAACACATTATCGGAAATATATCTGGGCTATCAGCGTATTCTGAGTGAGCGAAACGGCCTGGATTTTGATGATTTACTAATGAAAACGGCTTTTTTGCTGCAAGACTGCCCCGATGTTTGTCGCGAGCTTGGCGAACGCTTCAAATTCCTGCTAATCGATGAATATCAGGACACAAATCACGCTCAGTATCGAATTGCCACGGCCCTTGCTTCACATCACAACAATATTTGCGCAACCGGCGACCCGGACCAGTCAATCTACCGCTGGCGGGGGGCTGACATCCGAAATATTTTGGCCTTTGAAAAGGATTGGCCCGAGGCAGTAATCGTCAAACTCGAAGAGAATTTTCGCAGTACCCCGAACATCCTTGCAATGGCCGACAGCTTAATTGCATTTAACCAAAATCGAAAAAACAAAAAGCTTATCCCAACCAAACCTTCCGGCAGGGAAGCCGTCATAGATGTCTTCGAGGATGAGGCCCAGGAGGTCCAGGCTATTGCACAACAGATAAATGAGCTGGTTAAAAAGGGCGCCAACCTCAGAGATATGGCAGTATTTTATCGTGTTAATGCTATGAGCCGTGCTTTTGAAGAAACATTTATTCAGAATAAGATACCTTATCAGATTGTCCGGGGCGTGGAGTTCTACAGGAGAAAAGAAATCCGTGACCTGCTCGCCTATCTGAAAGTCCTTGCCAATCCTGATGATGAAATTGCGTTATTGCGAATTGTTAATACGCCTGCTCGCGGTATAGGAAAAGTAACGACAGATAGAGTTCGTACCTACGCCGCCCATAACCAAATCAATCTTTTCGAAGCGATGAAGAAGTCCGAGCATATCGAATCTCTTTCCAAGGGTGCAAAGGCAAAGCTTGCGGTATTTGTTAACATGCTCGAACAGTTCAAGAAAGACATCGATGGCCCGATCGCACCTCTTGCCGAACGTGTTCTCAACGAATCCGGATTAGCCGACTCTTTCCTCGCCGCCGGGCCCGAGGGCGAAAGCTCACTGGAAAATGCCAACGAACTGATAAACGCCGCCGCCGCTTACGACAAACAGACAGAGCAGCCATCACTTGTCGATTATCTTCAACAGATATCTCTCTTCAGTGACACCGATGCTTACGATAAATCCAGTGACCGTGTGGCGCTGATGACTCTTCACGCCGCAAAGGGGCTCGAATTTGAAAATGTCTTTATCGTTGGTGTTGAAGAAGGGATATTACCCCACGAAAGGTCGAATTCCCGCGAAGACCGGGATGAACTCGAAGAGGAGCGTCGGCTCTTTTTCGTAGGCATAACCCGCGCTAAAACCGGCCTGCATATTAGCTACGCCCGATACCGGACAGTGCGAGGCCAGATGCTGCGGTCAATACCGTCGCAGTTTATTTTCGAGCTCGGCCGGGAAATATCCGAACAAGCTGAAGAAGATGAAGGTTATGATGACATTGACTATATCAGCCAGGACACACCTCAGTTTAAGACAAGCCAGTTAGTTCGACATAATTCTTTTGGTCTCGGCAGGATTAAAGAGTTCATCGAAATGGGCGAAAATAGCATCGTCGTAGTCCAATTTAATTCGGGACAAACAAAATCACTGATGGTAAAATATGCCAACCTTTTAAAGATTTGAAAACTTCAGGAGGATTCAAATGGCTGGCAATAACTATTTTACCAAGGTGGCTATCTTTTCAATCACATTAATCACTTTCTTTATAAACCCGGCTCCGGTAGATTCGGCAGTAAAGATATATGAAGAGCCGCTGGTGATTCCTACTTATGAGGTGGGCAAACCGGACCCAAACCCAAGGTTCTATACCGGAAGAACATACCAGGGGGCACAGGGACGGGTATATCCTTATCCTATGCAGGACGTATTGACCGATAGCCGCAAGGATAAGACTTACAAGGCTGTTTACCTTGAAAATGAATATGTAAAGGTTTGTGTTCTTCCGGAAATCGGGGGGCGTGTTTTTTCCGCATTAGACAAAACCAACAACTACGATTTTCTTTATCGCCAGCATGTGATAAAGCCGGCCCTTATCGGAATGCTCGGTGCATGGGTATCCGGGGGTATAGAATGGTGCATCCCTCACCATCACAGAGCGTCAACTTTTATGCCGGTTGACTACACACTGCAGGAGAATCCTGATGGCAGCAAGACCGTATGGTTTGGGGAGATAGAGCTTCGGCATAGAATGAAATGGGTGATAGGTATAACCGTTTATCCCGACAAATCCTATATGGAAGCAACAATCAAGATTATCAATCGGACGCCGTTAGTTAATTCTATTCTGTGCTGGGCAAATGTCGCTGTCCATGCAAATCAGGACTACCAGGTAATTTTCCCTCCAAGTACCGAATATGCTACTTACCACGGCAAAAACCAGTTTGCACGTTGGCCAATTTCATACGAAAGGTACTCCGGCGTGGATTACACAAAAGGGGTGGACCTCAGTTGGTGGAAAAATCATCCATCACCAATATCATTTTTTGCCTGGAACTACCAGGACGACTTTTTTGCAGGCTATGACCACGGCAAACAAGCAGGTACCGCTTTCGTGGCCAATCATCATATCGCTCCGGGCAAAAAATTATGGGAATGGGGTCCGGGTCCCAGCGGCCAAACGTGGGACAAAATTCTCACCGAAACCGATGGCCCTTATATAGAGATTATGGCCGGTGCGTATTCAGACAATCAACCCGATTATAGTTGGATACAACCTTATGAAGTGAAAATTATTAAGGAATACTGGTATCCTATTCGGCAAATAACAAGTGTAAAGAACGCCAACCTTAAAGCCGCAGTAAATCTGGAGGTTACAGAGGAAAACGCAGCAAAAATCGGTTTTAATGCTACATCAGCATACAAAAATGCAAGGGTGACACTAACTGCTGACGACAAGGTGGTTTTCAGGCAGCGAATTGATATTGGCCCGGACAAACCATTCAGTAAAGAGGTTGCTCTTGCCGCCGGCGTAAGAGAGAAAGATTTGCGAGTTTCGCTGATGTCCTCAACCGGCGAAGAACTCATAGCCTACAAACCGGTTGAAAAGGAAGGGGCTCCGATGCCAAAGCCGGTTAAGCCTCCCTCGAAGCCCGAAGACATTAAAACGGTTGAAGAACTTTACTTAACAGGCCAGCGTCTGGATCAATTTCACAGTGCGGCTCTTGAGCCATATCCCTATTATGAAGAAGCATTAAAAAGAGACCCGGGGAATTCACAGGTCAATACGGAGCTTGGAATACTTTACCTCAAACGTGGAATGTTTAACCAAGCAGAGGAAAAGCTGAACCAGGCTGTCCAGCGAGTGTCAAAAAATTATACCAGCCCGAAAAGCGGTCAAGCCTACTACTATCTGGGACTTGCCTTAAAGTTTCAGGGAAAGCACGATGCCGCATACGACGCCTTTTATAAAGCAACATGGAGTTACGAACTCCATACGGCCGCGTATTACCATCTGGCAGAAATAGATTGCCTCAGGAAAGACTTTGAGACAGCCTTGAAACATATAGACCGCTCAATTGCCACAAATACCTGGAACACAAAGGCTTTGAATCTAAAATCTGCGGTGCTAAGACAATTGGGGCGGTTTGAAGACGCAACTCAAATTACATTAAAGGCTCTGGACTTTGATACACTTGACTTTTGGGCCGGATATGAGCTTTACCTCGCTAATAAAGCTGCCGGCCTTAGAAGAGAATCAAAAGAAGCTTCGAACACATTAAAGGTAAAGAGCAGGGCAGAAGTACAGTCTTATCTTGAAATTGCGGTTGACTACAGCAATTGTGGCTTATGGGATGATGCAATCGAGTGCCTGTCTGTATTATTAGATTCAAATAATAAGGCGCGTCGGAACCCGATGGTCAATTATTATCTTGGTTTTTTTAACCAGAAAAACGGAAATGCGAAAAAGGCTTCCGAATACTACCGCAAGGCAAGCAAAATGCCACCCGATTACTGTTTCCCATTTCGCTTGGAAACAATAGATGTACTCAAAAGTGCCATGAATAATAATCCTTCGGATGCCCTCGCTCCTTATTATCTCGGAAATCTTCTTTACGACCATCAGCCTGAAAGAGCAATAAAAGAATGGGAAAAATCGCTGAATTTGGATGACAATTTTTCGACGGTCCATCGGAATCTCGGATTGTCCTACGCGAGAATGGAGAATAATCTCCCCAAGGCCATTGACAGCCTGGAAAAAGCAATAGCCTGTAACAAAATGGACCCAAGAGTCTATTACGAGCTGGATCAGCTTTATGAGACGGGGGGGGTATCGCCCGAGAAAAGACTCAAGCTTCTTGAAGATAATCACAGTACGATAGCAAAACGTGATGATGCCCTGTCTCGCCAAATTGCTCTCCTCGTTCTTTTACAACAATATGATAAGGCGATTGAATTACTTGCCGGCCGGATCTTCCATACATGGGAGGGTGGAGGTCAGATTCACAGCGTTTACGTAGATGCTCATCTGCTCAGAGGTCAAAAGAAATTTGAAAGCAAACAATATCGCCTGGCACTTAATGATTTTGAAGCGGCACTCAAATATCCTGAAAATCTCAACGTAGGAAGGCCGAAACGAGACAGTAGAACCTGCCAAACCTACTTCTTCATTGGAAAAGCCCACGAAGCTTTGGGTGATAATCAAAAAGCCGAAGAGTATTTTGAAAAATCAGCATCGGTTGAGGTTCGACGATCTGAATTTAGCTATTACAAGGGATTGTCCCTTCAGAAACTCGGACAAGAAGATAAGGCCGGGAAAATATTTGACGAATTGATAGAGTCGGCAAAGCCAGCCCCTGCTGTGGAATTCTTTGCGAAATTCGGAGAAAAACAAGCCCATAATATTAAAACGGCAAATACCCACTACCTGCTGGGCTTAGGATACTTAGGTAAGGGTATGCAAACAGAGGCAAAGGTCCAGTTCGAGAAAGCTATAGAGTTAAACATAAATCACCTGTGGGCTAGAGCGCATTTATCCGAACTGAAAGCAGGGCTCTGATTTCGCAGAATCGGTTGCAGATAGAATTTTTAAAATAGATTTCAAACTCTCGAAAGGAAGATTTATGAATCGGCGAACTTTTCTCAAAGCCACGGGATTAGGTGCGGCTTCGATAGTTTTACCCACGTCAATACTCGCAGCGGAAGAACAAAACGACCACATTCTCAGCCAGGCCGATACGCGCATCGAGAAATACCGCAAGGGCAGTGCTTCCTTGAAACTTCTTGCCCCGGATGGGAAATCGCTTAAGAGAGGATCATCAATAAGTATAAAACAAACTCGGCACAAATTTTTGTTCGGCTGCAATATATTCAAACTGAACAGGTGCAGGACACCCCAGGACAACGAAGCATACGCAGAGCGTTTCGCTGAGCTGTTGAATTTTGCTACGCTGCCTTTCTACTGGTGGAATTACGAACGGCAACGCGGTAAACCGGACGATGCCCGAACCGAGGAGGTTATCCGATGGTGCAAAAGCCAAAACATAATAACAAAAGGACACCCGCTGGCCTGGAATTTCGCACAGCCTCGC
>DAOUVA010000185.1 GCA_030667885.1 Phycisphaerae bacterium | reverse complement strand
GAGGTTGGGTTAGGTGTTCTTTTAGGTCTAACCGATTGGCGAATTGAAACGCTGGCCCTTGCCGAACATGCCCATTATTTAATCAAACGCTATTGGCAATCTCACGTTTCGTTTTCTTTTCCGAGACTCAGGCCAGCCATGGAAGTCGGAAGCTCACAATTCAGGTATTTACTTAGTGATAAGAATCTTGTGCAAATGATCACAGCGCTGCGATTGTGTTTTGCCGATGCGGGGCTGGTACTGTCAACTCGCGAACGAGCACAACTGCGAGACCATTTGGTCAAACTTGGCATAACAAAATTAAGCGCCGGCAGCAAGACCAACCCCGGCGGGTACTCAGGACACAATGAAGCAATTAAGCAATTTGAAATCGACGATAATCGCAGTCCGGCTCAGGTGGCTGCTATGATAAAACAGCAGGGCTTTGAACCAGTCTGGAAAGACTGGGATGTTGCTTTTATCAAGTAAGAAGGAAAACATGAAACGAGTAATTTTAGCAGTAATTATTATCCCGGCCGTTTTGTTCATCGGCTGTGACAGTAAAGAAGATGGACAATCCACCCCGGAAGAACTGTTGTTATATTGTGGTGCCGGTATTCGTCCCCCTGTGGATGAACTGGTTGAGACTTTTGGACGCGAGCATGGTGTTAAGATTGCTCTGGATTATGCCGGCAGCGAGGTGCTTTTATCGAAGATAAAGCTTTTACGACGGGGCGATCTCTATATGCCGGGCGACAAACACTATGTTGAACAGGCAGCCCAGGCGGATATGATTCTTTCCCAACGATCGGCTTGCTACTGGGTTCCGACGATCCTCGTACGCAAGGGCAATCCGAAAGAAATCCGCAGATTAGAAGACCTGCTCAAATCCGGGATAAAGCTGGGCCTGGGAGACCCCGAAGCTTGTGCTATCGGCAGAACATCAAAAAAGATACTCGAAAAGAACAACATCAAATGGGAAGACATACAAAATAATCTGAGATATAAATCGCTGACGGTTAATGAGCTGGGTATACAGATACAGGCACAAGCTCTCGATGCTGTTATCGTTTGGGACGCAACAGCAAAATACTACAGTGAGCACGGAGATGAGATACCAATCGCCATTGAGAAAAATATAATTTCTACTGTCGATATCGGTGTGCTGAAATTCACCAAACATCAAGAGCTGGCTGAAAAGTTCGTAGATTTTGTAACTTCTGAAAAAGGAAATGCGATTTTAAAAAAGCATCACTACAGTACCGAACCTCCGGAATAAAAGTCAATTTTAGGATGAGAAGTAATTTATAGTATGCAAATTGGAGAGTAATTATGCTAAGCCAATTGTCAAATCCGTGGTGGATTTTTGTTGTGCTGGGTATTGGCGCAGGCCTCATGGGAGGTGCTCTGGGATTAGGCGGTGGAACTATACTTGTCCCCACACTCGTATTGATTTGTAGCTTTGGACAGAAAAGCGCTCAGGGGACGGCATTAGCAGTGATGGTCCCGATGGCACTGGTCGGGGCGCTGCGGTACTGGAGAAATCCGGATATTGAGATGAATGCACTGCCTGTTGGATTGATTATATGTGGTGCTCTGGTCGGAGTCTTAGTTGGGACGGAATTGGCCTCCCGGTTGCCAGCCCACGTATTGAAAAAAGTATTCGCGGTTGTTCTGGTAATAGTAGCTATAAAAATATTTATGACTCCGGCAAAACCAGGACGAGCCGGTCTTGATAATAGTATGACAGAACAAAAATCAGTAAATTCACTTGAACATGGAGAAACAAACAATGCCTCAGAAATCTGACAATAAAACTGTGCGTATTTTCAGTGCCAGGGCATGTGCAGCGCCACTGGAAAAAGCTGCCAAATTATTTGAAGAGCAGACAGGTATCTCCATAGCAATCGACGTATGCAGCCGCCATTGCGCCAACCCGGTGGCCGAAGAAGCTACGGGAGAAACAGGCGGCGATGATTTTCTATTGGAAATATCCGATGCCGGCATACACGACCTTGCCATAGCGGGAGCCGAGTATTTGCTTGATGACGGGGAAGTACGAAAAATCGTGCAAAAGGGACAGCGCCGTACAATAGCATACCGCACCTCGGCTATTATTGTGCCCGCAGGTAATCCGAAGAATATACATTCCATCGAAGATTTAACTAAGCCGGGCATACGTTTGGGTGTATCGGTTATAGATTGTCTGAGAGGATTATGGGAAGATATCAGCGGGCGATTGTACCTTTTGGACAAGATTCGACAAAACATCTCTTACTACGCCAACGGCTGCATTGCTATTGTCGAGGCGGTGGCAACCGATGAAATTGACGCCGCTTTCGGCTGGACGGCCTTTAAACATCTGGAGCCGGAAAGAATAGAGGTTATTGAAATACCGAAAGAACAGCAGGTGTTAAGAGGAACAGGAGTCGGGCTCTTGTCTTTCAGTAAGGAACCAGAGGCCGCCAGGCAGTTTATGAATTTCCTTGCATCCCCGGATTCACGAAAATTCTACAAGGAATACGGATGGGCCATTGAAGAGGATTAAGTCTCGTAGTTAACACTGTACAGATAACTGCATTATCATTCGAGCTATATAAACGATGGAATTCAAAAAAGAAAAGCCTAATGCAAAATGGTTGCCGGCAATCCTTATTTTGGTAATCACTATCAATGCAAATCTTTGCCCGGCATCTCAGGATGCTTATTATGCCGGACGAAGATTTCCGTCTGAAAGGAAAACTTATAGAGACACGGTTACCGGGTATGAAATTTCCATGCTCACCACATCGCCGGCTAAAGATAATAAAATCTATCAGACCCATCCCAACTGGACAGCGGACGGCCGGCACATTGTCTTTACATCCGACCGCACCGGAACAAATCAATATTTTGCCCTTTCTATAGATACCGGTGTGATTACTCAACTCACAAACGACAAGGGCCCCGGCAATGCGTTCGTTCTCCGAAACAGGAACAGCATGTTCTATATATCGAATCGCACAATATGGCAGCTTGATATTAATGCAATTTGTAACCTGAAGGAGAACAAGCAAAACAGCCGGTTCAGGCGCAAAGTAGCCGACCTTCCCGATAAACTCACAATCAGCGGAACACTCTCTGTTGATAGCAACGGAAAAGACATCTACATTGGTGTTCAATACGATGAAGACTCGTGGGGATTACTCACTCTTAATGCCGATACCGGACAATTCAAAAAGGTAATTGATTCGAGCTTTAGAGTCGGGCACTGCCAGGCTCACCCTTCAATACCGGGCCTGGTTATGTATTGCTGGGAAACAGGCGGAGATTCGCAACAGAGGATGTGGATCGTACGGGCCGATGGCTCAGACAATGGACCTTTCTATAAGGAAACTTATGACGAATGGGTAACGCACGAAGTTTGGTGGGGCTCTGACAAGACACTCTTTACTATCTGGCCCAAGGATGAGCAGATGTTAAAGAAACCTCACGGCATTGCTTATATTTCTATACAAAACAGGGCCCTTAATATCCTGAGTCAAAAAAAGTACTGGCACGTTGGCGGCAGTCCTGATGGCAAATGGGCCGTAGGCGATAACTTTAACGGTGAAATTTATTTGATAAGTGCCGATACCGGTAAGGCAAAGTTGCTCACACAAGGGCATCGTCCACGCGGCGCTACGGTACATCCGCACCCGTCGTTTTCCCCGGACGGCTCATCAATACTCTTCTGTTCGGAAAAAAACGGGAACTGGGACTTATTTTTGGTACAGTCGAAGCAGTAAGTATCGTAAGTACGATAAATCGTCCTAAATCGTAAAAAGCCCGCATATATTTTACAGGCTTTTTTCGATTTCGGCGATTACCACCGGCTCGCATTTGCCTGTTCTGTTCCATCCTTCGTACAAACGCTTACCCCAGTCATCGGTCCTGTTTTCTTCTACGAGAAACCTTAAATACTCCCATGAAACTGACTGGTACATCAGATTCACAACAATCCTTTTGCATCCGGATGGTAGTTCAAACTGAACATCATCCCAGTGCTGGCCATCTGCATATACCGCGCCAACCGGTGCAGAAAGGTGCTCCTTAAAGGCGCTGTTATTGAAACCTTTCGGGGGAATACGATTGTCCTTAGCAATAATATCATTCAACACGAAATGAAATGATTTGCCCGGTTTTTTTCCATATTTTTTGGCCTGTGTCTCGCTTATTGCCGGTAAGCACTCATAAACACGCGTTTGTTCCGGATCCAGCAGAGTGGGAGCCTCTATTGCTTTGCCAAGAATTGTATCTTTCTTATTACCGGATTTGCCGATTTCCTTCAGCAGCCTGCCTGAAGAATTAAAGAATTTAACGTTTACCCACATCCTGCGTCCTTCAGGATATCCGGATGGAAGTTTATGTCCGGTCAGATTGGTCACACGCAAGACAGCTCGTCCCTGCCTGGTGGATGTTAAGCTAAGCGACGCGGCTGTTTTGAGAAGTTCCATCGCCCGCTGTTTACCCAACTCCACGGCTTTTCGATCCATATCACGACCATCCCACAGCAGCCAGGTGACATCCTGCACCCAGATCGAACCGCCAACAGGGCCGTGCTGGACGCTGAGGACTGCCAAACCTCGACGCCTGACCTCCAGCCGCAACCTGCTCATAATGGCAGGACTGACAGCTTCCTTCACGCCCCTGTTTGGAAAAGTCACTTAGCACCCATTCACTGTAGGTCCTTTCAATATGACCAAACGTATGTGGAGGCTGCTTCTTGACATCGTCGGCCAGTATAGGATTTGAGATATTATGGCATGTCGCACAGAGTTTGCTGGACACATGGTATTCGGACTTCATCGTATTATGAGGCATAGCGCCTTTTGTGTCACCGTACGGCCCTCTGACCATATTAGCAGGGTCTGCTACCATCATGGCGTTGCCGTAGCCCGGAGGTACATCTTGAATCAGCTTCCTGGCCTCGGATGAAAGCGGATCGATCAGGCGATGGCAGACATCGCAGCTTACTCCTTGCATGTCCTCCTGATTTAATGCCGAGCCGTCAGCCGGCGTTGACCGGTCCTCCAGCCAGCCGCGGGGGGCATGACAGCGCCAACAAAATTCTCCCACACCCTCGATGTCCTGATTTGCAATTGTAAGCGAAGCTCTAAACACCGGGTCTCTCGCAGCCTGGGACATCATACTACTCTGCCATGATAAGAACGGATCGGCTGAGCCATTCTGAGTTCGCGAGTGGCACATTTTGCATTGCTGAACCTTCGCAAATTCAATGCCTGATTCCTTCGGCTGCATGCCCGGCAGGAAAACTTCCGCACCGGCCTGAGAAATAAACATCAGGAAAATACAAATAGCTGCGATTTTCGTCGAAAATGAGTGGTTCATAATCTACCTCCCGCCCTTGTCAAAGCGATGCCGAAACCCAATTATGAGCCCCTTATATTCACTCCATTTTATATGCTGTTTCTATTGAGACCAAAATTTCTATAAAGTAGTATTACCCTTCTACTTTGTATTGGGTTCATAACTATTTAAGCCGCAAATATACACTGAAATAACAGAAAAGTAAATCACAACTGTCTATCGTACATATTCCCCTCCGATCCCAAGAGGACGAGCAAATGCTCAACTGCCAACAAAGACCCGCAACGACGGCCGGCCGGTGCTGCTTTTGGAGCTGCGGCCTGGAATTGGGTTTGTATTGGCTTTAATTGGGTTTGTTTTGGCTTAAATTGGGTTTGAATTGGGTTTGTTTTTGGCTTTATTGGCTTTGTATTGGCTTTGTTTTTTGGCCCCGCCAGCGGGGCAAATTCTTTGTAATTGCTTGTCATTTCTAAAGTTATGTTCATTTTGTCATTTCTGAAATTGGCTTTGTTTTGCATAAAAAGGGGTGATTTGTCGAACATTCTCTACAGATGTAGAGGGGAAATTAGTTAAGAGTGAGCTAAAGTGCCTAAAGTGAGCTAAAGTTGGGTATATCATATCTAATATCTCATATTCTATATTGTCGGCTGAGGCCCCCTGTTATATGCCATGGGAGTTCTTCTCGGGGGTAAACTAAGGGAGTAAAAAAACACTCCCTCTATAATTAGACGGGGGAGCGTTTTTGGCCGAAAATTTGGCTATTTTTTTGAATTCTTTGCTCGTAAGTTATTTTTATTAAAGGAGATAAAAATTTTGAAAATATTTTATTTTTGTTTTTTAGAGTGAGCGTTTTTGACTGAAAAATTCTCGATTTTTCGAGGTGTGGATGATTTTATGAGTGGATTTGGGAGCTTGATAGTATTTTTTTGGCTGGGATTTGGTATATACGATCCATTAAACGAGCGACGGAATATGCTGGTTATTAATTGTTAGGGCTGGAAATAAAGAAAGACAGCCAACAAAAGTCGATGACTGTCCATTGCTAAAATCATGGGATGGCTTTTTCAACAGCCCCACTCCCTAATTTAACCATGGAAGGAGTGATGGTGTTGATGGATAAAGAGCATGCGACAAATAGAGGATATAGAATAAGGCAAAAACAATCCAGATCGAAGACAATGTCCATAGAGCATGAGCGATGCCTTTAGGCCACTTAAACGCACATGCCAGATGACCGAATAGCAACATAAGAACAACAACATAGCCTATGTAGGGATCACCGGTGTATGAAGGGGGAAGCGTGAGGTGAATCTTGATGTGCAGCACAAACAGGACAAGAATAAAGACTAACATCCCATAGCGATACAATGGATGTATTGCCGTTGTCGCTTCTGTCTCTGGCGGCGGTAAAGGTAAAAGTATTGATCGAATTCCTTTAATTATACCCCTTAAAATACCCATAATGATACTCCTTAAGAATTCTGTGCGCTGCTATCGCCAAACAATCTCATATCTCGGTGAACACTTCAAGATGTACGGATCACGCATTTGGTGGAAGGATAACAGTAAGCTTGACGGAAGTCAAGTTTAGAATTTAGAATTGAGGATTTAGAAGTTAAAATATTTTAAAGATTTCAGTTTCGTTGGCTTTCATTTATATATATGTATGAATAATTAAGTGCGTGAGCCAGATTTCTCCACTCACTTCGTTCGGTCGAAATGACATTCGAAGGAAATTAAAATTAGAAGGGACAACAAGTGGAACGAAAGGGTTTTACACTTCTTGAGCTTTTGATAGTGATTTCGATTATCGCCTTATTGTTCAGCATAATTGTGCCCTGCCTTATGAGAGTAAAAGAAAGTGCACTGGAATTAGCTGCTATGCAAACCGAAGTTGATGAAGAGGGAAAAGTTCGTCTGGAAATTCGAAAACTTACTAACAGAAAATTAACCGATGACATATATATGATAAAAATTGAGCCTCCGAGGATTTGCCGTGTTATATTAAAAAAACCATATCCAGCCGGTATGAAATTGATAAAAAGAGACGGCCAGGATTATATTAAATGGCGGCCTAAGCCGGAGCAAATTGGTGTGCATTTGGTTACAGTTGTTTTCGAAGGTGAAAAAAACTCCGAGGAAGAGATTAAAGTTTATGTTTATAATAAAGAGCTTTTAGAAGCAGAGCGAGAGGAAAAATCAGATGAGCATTAACGTTTGATTATGCAGATATTAGGGCAACCACTTTTCGATTTACTATTTACTATTTGGATTGAGATTCTTCACTGCGTTCAGAATGGCAATTATTTTAAATAGATCCCTCCACTCGGCTTCGCCTCGGTCGGGATGACAGCGATTGAAGATTGCCCCCCTGTTATAGGCCAAGGGGGTGGCTCTTCCCCTGTTCGCGCCAAGTTAGCAGCACTCGGGGATAAACTCAGGGTAAACTCTTCGAGCCATTTGCGTTGTTTGGAACTGCTTGTGGTTTATGGTAGTTACAAAAACTTCAAATTGTATTTACCCCGCTTTTTTGCTGTAAGTGCTTATTTTTCCCTTGCCAAAAGAAGATTTATGCCAAATTGACCCCAAATAAAACGACGACCTCCTCTTTGTT